>BQMV01000039.1 GCA_022181005.1 Anaerolineaceae bacterium
AAACGGGATGCTCGCTTTTGCTGGAGAAGCCGCTCTCACATTCGATGGATCGCATTGACGAACTCGAGTCCGCGATCAAGAAGGGCGGCGGGCGCGTCGTGGTTGGATTCCAATTCCGTTTTCACCCAGGTATAATGAAAGCCAAGCAGTTGATCTCCGCGGGCGAGATCGGGAGTGTGATCTCGGCGCATGTGCATTTCGGTGAATATCTGCCCGCGTGGCATCCGTGGGAGGATTATCGTCAGGGCTACGCGGCGCGCGCGGATATGGGCGGGGGAGTCGTGTTGACTCAATGCCACTCGCTCGATTATCTTCCGTGGCTGGTGGGTAAAGTGGAATCTGTTTGGGGGTTCACCGCCAAACTCAGCGACTTGGATGTGGACGTGGAAGACACCGCGAAGATCGGTCTGCGTTTCGAGAATGGCGCGTTGGGGAGCATCCACCTCGATTACAACCAACAACCTCCCGCGCATTATTTTGAAGTGGTCGGCACGAAAGGTTCGTTGCAGTGGAATCTCGCAGATGGCGCGACGCGAATCTATAGAGCTTCCCCTCACCCCAAGCCCTCTCCCGAGGGGAGAGAGGGTAGCAATTGGGATGTGTATCCGCCTCCCCCTGAGTTTGAACGCAACGTCATGTTCATGGACGAGATGAAACATTTCATCGCCGTCGCGCGCGGCGAGGTCGAGTCGTCGTGTCCGCTTGAGGATGGGATTAAAGTGCAACGGTTGATCGGCGCTGTTCTGGCTTCCAGCAATTCGGGGACTCGAATTAAAATACCAGCACAATGAAAATGAATTTTCGCGCTAACAAATTGTCCGATAGTTTGCTGGCTGGCATCGCGCTGACCGTGATCGCGGCATTGGTCTATCTGCCGTTTGTTTTTCGGTTCGGATATTATTTTGACGATTGGTACATCATGTTCGCGGCGGGCGCGCGCGGGGCGGAAGCGATCCATGAAATTTACAGCATCGACCGCCCGGCGGGCGCGCTCTTGATGAGTCCGCTGTATGCTTTGTTTGGAGCGAATCCGCTTTATTACAATCTCTCGGCGTTTGCGTTTCGCGTTCTCGGAGCATTGGGCGTGTGGGCTCTCTGCGCGAGACTGTGGTCTCAGGCGCGCGTGTTTGCTTTGATGACGGCGTTGCTTTTTCTGATCTATCCGGGATTTCTTTCACAGCCGAACGGGATCACCTATCAATATTATCTTGCCGGTCTCGCCTCTGCGACTTGGTCTGTTGCATTAACGATGCGGGCGGTCACAACTGCGCATCGCGGTCGTAGATGGGTATTGCATGGATTCTCGATCTTGTTGGGATTGTTCTACCTTTCGCAGATCGAGTGGTACATCGGCTTTGAGGCGATCCGTTGGACATGCGTCTTTCTTGCCGCATCAAGAGAGGGAGGATCAGCCCGTGAAAGAATCATCCGCGCGTTCCAACAGGGATTCCCCGCGTTGCTTGTTCCAGCGCTGTTCCTTGCGTGGCGGGTATTCTTCTTCGATAGTGAACGCGGCGCGACCGATGTAGGGGCGCAAGTAGGCGATGTGTTTCTCTATCCATTACAGACAATATTTCGATGGGGATTTTCGCAGGCGCAGAACATGTTCGAAACGTTGGTCGCCGCCTGGGTAACGCCGCTTCAACAAGTTGGCTTGGTTCAAGAGAACACCCAGCGTTTGATCGCGCTAACGATCGGAGTTGCTTCGGCGGCGCTGTCGCTGATCGCGTTGCGGCGAATGGAGTCGCAAGAGAACGCGGCGCATATCGACTCGTCAACCTGGAAAAGCGAGATGACCTGGCTGGGTTTGGCGGCTCTCGTGTTCGGGCTGGCGCCGGTGACGCTTGCCAACCGCGAGGTCTGGTTCCCTTCATTTTCACGTTACACGCTTGCGGCTTCCCTCGGCGCGGCGATCCTCATCGCGGCATGGGTGTCGGGATTGTCGAAGCCGGCGGCGCGTTGGGGCATACTCGCAATTTTCATCCTTGCTTCTGTATTCACTCACTACGGAAACGGATTGCAATACGCGACCCAAACTCAACGGACGCGCGAATTCTGGTGGCAGGTTGCATGGCGCGCGCCGCAATTTCAAATCAACACAACCTTGATCGCAAATATCGCTTCGGTATCGACCGAGGAGGATTATTTTGTTTGGGGACCCGCAAATTTTCTGTATTATCCTGAAAGTCAGAACGACAAGATGGCGCAGCCCTCGCTGTATGCGGCTATCCTGAATAAAAACACTGTGCAAAAGGTTCTTATCCGCAAACGACAGGAGTATGACAATCGCCGCGGAATCATCACGTATAAAAACTATCGCAACATCCTGATCCTCTCGCAACCGTCGCCCACTTCGTGCGTGCATGTGATCGATGGATTCCAGCCTGAATTCTCCGCCGCCGAATCGGATTCGATTCGCGTCATCGGATCGTTTTCCGAACTCGAACATGTCCTCGCGGATGAAACGCCTCGCACGCCGCCTCCGCTCGTCTTCGGACCTGAGCCTCCGCGCGGCTGGTGCTACTTTTACCAGTCTGCCGATCTGGCTCGTCAACGCGGGGAGTGGGAAGCAATCGTCGGCTTGGGAAAAGAAGCGCAGGCGCTGGGCTTCTCCCCATCCGACCTGATCGAATGGATGCCGTTCCTTCAAGCCTATGCGATTACCGACGATGCGGATCGTTTGGCGGAACTTGTTCCGGTAATTTCTGCGGAGCCTTACATCGCGTTGCAGGTCTGCCGGATTATTGGAGGCTTGCAAGGCATTTCAGACTCTATCGTCGAAATCATTGACTCGCAATATTGTCCTGAATAAGCGGATGTCGTATTTCAAAATTCAGCGAGTGAATTTTAGGTTATAATCATGCCTCGCATAAGCAATCTAACAGAACAAACTGTGTCAATCAAGGAGTAATAATGTCGAAAGCCAAACTGATCGCCCCGTATGGGGGAAAACTTGTGAATCTTGTTGTGGAAGGCAAAGAGCGCGACGAACTTCTCGCCCGCGCTTCTGAACTGCCCTCCATTAAGATCACCACGCGCAATCTCTGCGATCTTGAACTGCTCGCCACCGGCGGATTTTCTCCGCTCACCACCTTCATGGGCAAAGCGGATTATGAACGCGTCTTGCATGAGATGCGGCTGGTAGATGGAACTCTGTGGCCCCTGCCGATCACATTGACCGCTGACCCGAAAGAATTGCCGGCCGTCGGCGAAGAACTTGTATTGCGTAACGCAAACAACGACGTCATCGCTGTGATGACGCTGGAGGAGATCTATCATTGGGATATGGATACTGAAGCCGCGCTCGCTTATGGCTCAACCGATCCGCGCCACCCGATGGTCTCTGAAATGGAACGCTGGGGCAAGGTTTGTATTTCAGGTCCGTTGAAGGTGGTGAACCTGCCGAAGTATTATGACTTTGTCAGCCTGCGTCTCACGCCCGCGCAAGTGCGCGAACGGCTTGAAGGAATGGGCAATGAGAACGTCGTCGCGTTTCAGACACGCAACCCACTGCACCGTATCCACGAAGAGCTGACCAAGCGCGCCGCGGCAAAAGTGAAAGGTTCGCTGTTGATTCATCCCACCGTCGGCATGACCAAGCCCGGCGACGTGGATCATTACTCCCGCACGCGCACATACAAGGCGCTGGTGGAGAATCACTACGACAAGAACACCACCATGCTCAGCCTGCTTCCGTTCGCTATGCGCATGGCTGGACCGAAAGAAGTTCTGCTCCACGCCATTGTCCGCCGCAACCACGGCGCGAATCATTTTGTGGTCGGGCGCGATCATGCAGGACCGGGAAAGGATTCTACCGGCAAACCGTTCTACGGTCCGTACGACGCGCAGGAGAATATGAAGAAGTATAAAGATGAACTGGGCGTCACGATGGTCCCGTTTGAAATGCTGGTCTATCTTCCCGACGAAGCTCGTTATGTGGAAGAAAAGGATGTTCCTGCAGGCGCGAAGACCGCCAACATCTCCGGCACGCAAGTGCGCGAGGATTATCTGGCGAAGGGAAAACTTTTGCCCGATTGGTTCACTCGTCCCGAGACGGCTGAAATTTTACGCGAGACATATCCGCCGCGTTCCAAGCAGGGATTCTGCATCTGGTTCACCGGCTTGAGCGGCTCCGGCAAAAGCGCGACGACTCAAGTTCTCACTTCGCTTCTGCTCGAACGCGGACGTGAAATTTCCATCCTCGACGGCGACGTGGTCCGCACGCATCTCTCGAAAGGACTCGGCTTCAGCAAAGAAGACCGCGACACGAACATTCTGCGAATCGGATTCGTGGCTGGCGAGATCGTGCACGCCGGCGGCGCGGTCATCTGCGCGGCGATCAGTCCGTATCGCGCCACACGCAACGAAGCGCGCAAGATGGTCGGCGACAATTTCATCACCGTCTACATGGATACGCCCGTTGAAGTCTGCGAAGAGCGTGACGTGAAGGGTTTATACGCGAAAGCGCGCCAAGCCATGCAAGACGGCAAGCCGATGGGCTTCACCGGCGTGGACGATCCGTACGAGCCGCCGATCGAACCGGAGATCACGCTCAAAGGTTTTGGCGCGACCCCCGAAGAGAACGCGCACATCATCATGAAGTATCTCGAAGACCAGGGATATTTGAATCACAATTAAATTGTAGGGGCGGGGTCTCCCTGCTCAATCTGGACAAGAGAACCCCGCCCCTACGATAATTTTATGACCATCCGCATTCCGCTTCGCCTTGCCTCGTTCCTCAGCCTGATTCTGATCATGACGGCTGGGACGTTCCTCGTCTTGCGCGCCACGCCGGAGGGGTTGGGGCTGTCAGATGATTCCATCGCGTACATCGCCGGCGCGCGGAGTTTGCTGGCGGGGGATGGCTATCGCGAAGCGTGGCTCGCCACGAACGGATACGTCACGCACTTCCCGCCGGGCTTTTCCTCCGCGCTGGCGTTCATCGGCTTGTTCGGTCTCGACCCGCTGCGCGGCGCACGGTTCCTCAACGCGATTCTATTCGGCTTGAACGCCGGCTTGCTCGGCGTTATCGCATGGAGAATGATCCCCTCTCTTGCCGCCGGACTTATTCTTGCCGCGCTATTTGTCTTGAATGGCGATTTACTGCAAGTTCACGCTGTTGCGATGAGCGAACCGTTGTTCATCTTTCTCGCGTTATGCGCTTTCTGGAATTTTGACTTGTACTTCGAGCGTCCGCCCTCTTCTATCGGAAGGGGGATCGCCGGCGAATGGTGGTGGTTGATCGCTTGCGCTTCATTCGCGGGGATGGCGTACCTCACGCGGTACGCCGGCCTTGCCCTTGCCGCCGCATTCATCGTCGCTATCTTCGTCTTGCGCACAACGTGGCGCAAACGCTTCATGAGCGCCGGAATTTTCCTCGCCGGCTTCCTGCCGTGGATGTTGGGCTGGGCGTGGCGCAATCAAATCGTTGCCGCAAGCGCGACAAACCGATCTTTTGTCTGGCACCCGATCGCGCAAGATAATTTGACTCTCGGCTTGCGAGTGTTCGCCGCTTTCCTTATTCCGGCTTCAACGTGGGTTAAAACAATTGTCAAAATTCCCTTCTTAATCGAGGCGTTGGTCAGTCTTATTCTTGGCGCTGTGTTTGTTTGGACAGCGACCCGCGCATGGAAATATCTTTCGCCGCTCACGCCGCGTCCCTCGCCGACCGGCGCAGGCAAACAAGGCGCGCGTGAAGTTGTCTCGTTCATAGCCGGCTTGTTCATTATTGCGTACCTCGCCTCCATCGTCGCTTCAATGACAATGTTCGACGCGGCGACCAAATTCAAATTGCGAATTTTATCGCCTATTTTTGTTTGTTTACTGATCCTGTTTGTCTTTGCTATCGCCCAACTGAAAGAAAAAAAACGCAATCTAGCGATTATTTTGACTGTTCTGTTGTTAGGCATATCCGCTTACAAACAATCTGTCACCGTTAACACGTGGGCAAAGAGCGGGCAGGGATACGCGTCTTTTCAGTGGTACAAATCGGACGCGATGGCGTATTTGCGCGAGTTGCCAAGCGATGTCGCCATCTTTACCAATGAACCCGCCGCCGTCTACCTTTATACCGGGCGCGGAGCGTTGGTGTTGCCCAGCGGTTATGATTCGGCGCGCGCCGAATCCATTCCAGGCTTTGAAGAAGGCGTCGAGCGCATGCAGGCTGAAATCAACGCGGGACGCGCCGTGCTTGCCATCTTCGACGACGGCGCGAACATCGCCGGCGAAGTGGACGCGCTGACCGAAGGGTTGAATCTCGCGCACAAATCGCAAGGCGATTCGATTTACACACATCAACCGTAAGGCGTTTGCTCAAGCCGCCGTCCTCGGCGGCGAGGACGCCGCCTCAAGCTGGAAGAAAACCATGGCCATTCAAGATAAATTCAAACTCGATGGGCGCGTCGCCCTCGTCACCGGCGGAGCGGGATTGCTCGGCAGGGAATTTTGCAAGACGCTCGCCGAAGCCGGCGCGAGGATCGCTGTGCTGGATTTAAATGCCGCTTCTTCCGCAGGGACGGCTGATTCACTCACCCAAAGCGGATTCGAATCCCTCGCCCTCTCCGCCGATATCACCCAGCCCGACTCGGTGAACGCCGCAGCGGACAAAGTGCTATCCGCATTCGGGCGGCTCGACATCCTCGTCAACAGCGCCGCGCTCGACCCGAAGTTCGACGCGGACGCGATGAAAAAAGGCGTGACGCCCGGCGCGTTCGAGGATTATCCGCTCACCGATTGGACCGCCGCGCTCAACGTCAACTTGACCGGCATGTTCCTGATGACTCAAGCCTGCGTCAAGCCGATGCTCGCGCAAGGCAAAAAGGGAAGCATCATCAACATCTGCTCCACTTACGGACTCAACGGGCCCGACCAGCGCATTTACATCAAAGACGGTCAGCGCGTGGCGTATAAACCCGTGTATTACACCGTGACCAAAGCCGGAGCGCTGGGCTTCACCAAATATCTCGCCGCCTATTACGCCGGCACGGAGATCCGCGTCAACGCGCTCACGCCGGGCGGCATCTTCAACGACCACGAAGAATATTTCGAGAAGAATTACTCCGCCAAAACGATCATGGGCCGCATGGCGAAGAAAGATGAAATGAACGGCGCCTTGCTCTTCCTCGCCTCGGATGCGTCCTCGTACATGACCGGCAACAATGTGGTTGTGGACGGCGGATGGACGGCTTGGTAAACCGAATAAACAGTGATCAGTAATCAGTAACGCAGATCACTCAAACTGATGACTGATAACCGCTCACTGATAACTACTCACTGATGACCACTACACTAGCCCTCATCCCCGCCCGCGGCGGCTCGAAAGGCATCCCGCGCAAGAACGTCCGCAACTTTGCGGGATATCCGCTCATTGCGTGGAGCATCGCCGCCGCGAAAGGATCGAGTCTCGTCACGCGCGTCATCGTTTCCACGGACGATGAAGAGATCGCATCGGTGGCGCGTGAGTTCGGCGCGGAGACTCCCTTCCTGCGCCCGGCAAAATTTGCCGAAGATCACACGACCGACCTGCCGGTCTTTGAACATGCCTTAGCGTGGCTGGCGGAACACGAAAACTATCGCCCCGAAATCGTTGTGCAGCTGCGACCCACCTCGCCCATCCGCCCGCGCGGGTTGGTGGACGATGCGATTCGTGTTTTGCTCGAACACAAAGACGCCGACAGCGTGCGCGGAGTCGTATCCGCCGGGCAAAACCCGCACAAGATGTGGCGCATCAGCGGCGAAAATGGTCCGATGAAAAATTTGCTCGATGTGCCGGGCATCGCTGAGCCGTACAACGCGCCGCGACAGATTCTCCCTCCCATTTATTGGCAGACCGGCCACATCGACGCGATCCGCGCGGAGACCATCACCAAAGGCGGCTCGATGAGCGGCGGCGTGATCTATCCCATCATCATCGACTCACGCTACACCGTGGACATTGACAACTTGCAAGACTGGGCGCGTTACGAGCATCTCGTTTCGACGGGCGAGTTGGATATGGTCGCGCCGGGAAAAACACGGCGACCGATGCCATCCACCATCAAGCTGGTCATCTGCGACTTCGACGGCGTCATCACCGACAACCGCGTGTGGACAGATCAGGATGGGCATGAGACCGTCGTCGCTTCACGGGCTGACAGCATGAGGGTTAAACAGATGCGCGAGATCGGCATTGATGTGATGATCCTCTCGTCGGAGGTGAACCAAGTCGTTGCGGCGCGCGCGAAAAAGATGGGGGTGGAGGCGGTCCACGGGGTGGGGTTGCAGGACAAAGGGCGAAAGATGTGCGAAATCCTAGCCGAAAAAAATATCCAAGCGGAAGAAGTCGTCTTCATCGGCAACGATTGGAACGACCTCCCGTGTTTCGAGATCGCGGGCTGGGCGGTCGCGGTCGCGGATGCGTACCCCGAAGTTCTTCGCGCCGCCGAT
>BQMV01000040.1 GCA_022181005.1 Anaerolineaceae bacterium
TTTTTCAAGCAGAAGACGGCATACGAGATAAGGCCACGTGACTGGAGTTCAGACGTGTGCTCTTCCGATCTCCTCAAGGGTGTTAAATTCTCCGTCAAAATTATGTATTGTGCGTCGTTTAATTTCTTCTCACGCTGTTGACTCAAAAGGATATACAATTAACCCTACAGTTCCGGGACCGAGGTTTGCCGCAACCGCAATGGCGAGATAGCTCATCATAGCTTCTTTATAATTGAAATGTTTTTTCGCTTCTTCGAGCAGCGCTTCGCCAGATTTAGGGTCGCGCGCATGGAGCGCAGCCAAGACGACGGGCGCATCTTTGAATTCTTCCTTAGGAATCTCGATTACACGGCTGAGCGCAGCTTTACGAGTGCGAACGCGTTCGGTCATGTTTAAATCGCCATCGCGCAAGACCGCAATCGGCTTGATATTAAGCGCGGATGCCAACGCGGCTTGCAGCGTTTTCACACGCCCCGACATCCTCGCGTATTCCAACGTATCAAGCGTAAGCGTCGTACGCGCCCGGTATTTGACATTCTCGATGTAATGCATAATTTCATCTATGCTTTTGCCCGCTCGCTCTAATTTACGCGCGTCGCGGCATAACAAGCCAATGCCCAACGATCCCAGCGCCGAGTCGATGGGAATAACGTTGAATTCATCCTTCACTTCTTGCGCGGCGGCAACGGCTGACGCGTATGTGCCGGACAATTTCGCGGTGATGTGAATAGAAAGAATCGTGTCGCCTTTTTGTGCGATCTTTCGATAGAATTCTACAAATTGATGAGGCGAAGGTTGCGAGGTTTTCGGAATTTTCCGATACTCGTCCACCATTTTGTAGAACCCTTCATTGTCTATCTCAACTCCCTGCAAATAGGATTTCTCTCCAAACAGAATATTCACCGGAATCACGTCAATGCCATATTCCGCGCCCCACTCGGGCAGAATATCTCCAGCGCCATCCATGACAATTCTCAACATCGCTTATTCTCCATCCAGATTAATGCGTTGGTCGCCCAACTGATCGCGCAATGCCAGCAACGTTCGATGATATAGGCTTTTCACGGCGCCTTCGCTTCTATTCATTACCTGCCCAATCTCCGCATTGGACAGGTTCTCTACAAATTTCAAAATCAACAAAGTTTGTCGTTCCGGGGGCAGTTGACGGATAAGCGTCAACAGCGCGTCCTGCTCTTGCACGCGAACCAAACTCCGTTCAGGATGATCGCCCCGAGCAGGCTGGCTCGGTATTTCATCCAATGGAATTTCCTGCTTGCGACTGCGATCGCGGTGCCAATTGGCGACCAAATTATGAGCGATGCGATACAGCCACGCCGAAAACGGCACGCCGCGATCGCGATAATTCTCAATATGATTCATCGCTCGTTGAAAAACGCGCGCTGTAAGGTCTTCCGCATCGTGCAAATTACCCGTACGATAATATACATAGTTGAAGATTCGATCTATGTATTTTTCGTAGAGCAAGCCGAACGCATCTCGGTCGCCTTGCGATGCGCGCGCCAGCGTTTCGTCTTCGTTGAATTCCAAATCCGCCAAGGAAACATCCTACCGGCGAAGTTGAACATAATAACCCCGCCGGGTTTTAGAAGTTACAGGGAGTATAACATGCAACATTTTAATTTCATGATAGGCGCGGTTGATATAATGGCGAGTCGAAAAAGAACGCCGCTCAGAAAAATTTACACAAACGCACGGCAACAAATGAAACAAATGTGCTATAATCCCGGGTTCGAGGAATTCCATGTCATCCAACACTATTCGCGTTGTGGGCGCGCGCGTCCATAACTTAAAAAACATCACTATTGAAATCCCGCGCGATAAATTCGTTGTCATCACCGGCTTGTCGGGGTCGGGCAAATCGTCGCTGGCGTTCGACACGATCTTCGCTGAAGGGCAACGACGCTACGTCGAGTCGCTTTCCGCGTACGCGCGCCAGTTTATCGGTCAAATGAATAAGCCAGACGTGGACTACATCGAGGGACTCTCCCCCGCCGTATCCATTGACCAAAAATCCACCAGCCACAATCCGCGCTCGACCGTCGGCACAGTCACTGAAATTTATGATTACATGCGTTTGCTGTTCGCGCGCACCGGTATTCCGCACTGCCCAATCTGCGGACGCGAGGTGACCAAGCAATCGGCGCAGGAGATCGTGGACAAGGTCTACGCTTTGCCGGAAGGGACGCGCATCCTCGTGTTGGCGCCGCTCGTGCGCGGGCGCAAAGGGACATATCAAGCCGTCTTCGAGGAGATTCGCAAGGCTGGCTTCACGCGCGCTCGCGTAGACGGAACGGTTCATTCGCTCGACGACGAGATCGAACTCGACCGCTACAAGCAACACACGATTGAGGCGGTCGTGGATCGGCTCGTTATTTCGCGAGAAGGTTCGAAAGAAGAGCAGAGATCTGCGCTAACGCGCTTGACCGACTCAATTGAAACTGCGCTCAAATTCGGCGAGGGTTATCTCACAATCAATCTCGTGGACAAGAAAGAGGACATCCAATTCTCCGAACATCTCGCCTGCCCCGAACACGGGACGACGATTCCCGAAGTAGAGCCTCGCACGTTCTCGTTCAACACTCCGCAAGGCGCATGCCCAGATTGTCAGGGGCTCGGCTCAAAATTGGAAATTGACCCGGAGCGCATCATCCCAGACCGCGACTTGTCGCTCAACGAAGGCGCTATCGCCAGCATGGAATGGAGCGGACCGAAAACAGACGGCGGCTACTATTGGCAAAGCCTGAGCAACGCCGCTAAAGCATTCAAGATAGATATGGATACGCCGGTTAAAGAATTATCGAAAGAACAACTCAAAATTGTTTTGTATGGGACCGGCGATAAACAGATCCAGATGACATATCAAAACGGGAACGGGGATGAATTCAAGTTCTCGCGCACATTCGAAGGCGTAATCGGCAACCTCGAGCGGCGATACCGCGAAACGAACTCGGAATACATCCGCGAGAAAATTTCCGAGTTTATGTCTGACCGCCCGTGCCCAAGTTGCAAGGGCAAGCGATTGAATCCCGCCGCGCTGGCAGTAACGGTGGACGACGTCAACATCGTGGAAGCCAACTCGTGGCCCGTGTTGCAGACTCTGGAATGGGTGAAGAAACTCTCGGGCAAAAATTCTCCGCTCGCCTCAAAACAAAAAGCGATCGCCGAACGCGTCATCAAAGAGATTCACGAACGGCTGACGTTTCTCGTGAACGTCGGCTTGGATTATCTAACCTTGAACCGTTCGGCTGTGACGCTCTCCGGCGGCGAGGCGCAGCGGATTCGCTTGGCGACTCAAGTCGGCTCGCGGCTGGTTGGCGTATTGTATGTGTTGGATGAACCTTCCATTGGGCTGCATCCACGCGATAACTCAAGATTGCTTGAAACGCTCAAAGGTTTGCGCGATTTAGGCAACACAGTTCTGGTCGTGGAGCATGACGATGAAACGATTCGCGAGGCGGACTGGGTGATTGATCTTGGTCCGGGGGCGGGCGAACTCGGCGGGCAAGTTGTCGCAAAGGGAACGCCTAAACAGATCATCGCGCATCCCAAGTCGCTGACGGGGCAATATCTCTCAGGGCGCAAGCAGGTCGAAGTCCCGAAAGAGAGGCGCGAGGGGAATGGGAAGAGCCTTAAGATCGTGGGGGCGTCTGCGAATAATCTGAAAAATATTGACGTGTCCATCCCGCTTGGGAAGTTGGTATGCATCACCGGCGTTTCAGGCTCGGGCAAGTCCACGTTGATGAGCGATATTTTGTATAACGCGCTCGCCGCGAAGTTGATGGGCGCGCGCACGCAAGCCGGCGAACACAAAAAGATTCTCGGCGTGGAGCATCTCGATAAGATCATCAACATTGACCAGTCGCCCATTGGACGCACGCCACGCTCGAACCCCGGCACCTACACTGGTTTGTTCGATGAGATTCGCAAATTGTTTGCGGAATTGCCCGAATCGAAAATACGCGGATATAAACCCGGCCGTTTCTCCTTCAACGTGCACGGCGGGCGCTGTGAAGCGTGTCAGGGACAGGGCGAGTTGCGAGTTGAGATGCAATTCTTGCCCGACGTGTATGTGCCATGCGACGTATGTCACGGCAAACGATTTAATCGCGAGACCTTGCAAGTGTTATTTCGCGACAAGTATTCAATCTCCGATATTTTGGATATAACCGTTGATCAGGCGCTTGAAGAGTTTAAGAATTACCCGCACATGGAGAACAAGCTGAAATTACTGCAAGAGGTCGGGCTGGGATATGTGCGCATCGGTCAACCTGCGACTACGCTCTCCGGCGGCGAGGCGCAGCGCGTGAAATTATCCAAAGAGTTGTCGCGCCGTGCAACGGGACGAACGCTGTATGTGTTGGATGAGCCGTCTGTCGGACTCCACGCGGCGGACGTGCATAAGTTGATTGACGTTTTACAAAGGCTTGTAAACGCGGGCAATTCGGTCTTGATCATCGAACACAACCTTGACATTATCAAAGTGGCAGATTGGATCATTGACCTCGGACCCGAAGGCGGCGACCGCGGCGGCGAACTGATTGCCGAAGGAACGCCCGAGCAGATGATGAAGGTCAAAGGCTCGTATACGGGGAAATATCTACGGGAACATTTGGAAAAATAAATGCATGTACACGCATAGGCGCGGAAAATGCGCGCCTACGCGTTTTCCTTTTTCAGGTAGAATTATTCCACTGCGCCAAACGACTTTATCGCTTGGTCGCTCTTTTATAAGGAATAAACAATGCTGAACAGAGACTCCTCAAGCAACGCCTCTAACGCCCTCAACTCTTTTCGTAAACGCAAGCGCACACAAGGCGCGCTCTTGCGTTATGGAGCGATTGGATTAATTGTATTAGGGTTAATCTTCCTAGTCATTTGGCGCGCCAGCGGACCAAACGCGCCGCTGATGACTCTATTCGCCACCGAGACGCCCACTGCAACCCTCACATCCACCCCGACTGCTACACGCACCCCGACCGCGACCGCTACGGTGACAAATACTCCAACCATCACTTTAACCGCTACGCCATCTGAGCCGTTCCCCTACACGGTCGTAGAAGGCGATTCGCTCGCCGTAATCGTAGAAAAATATAACCTTGGAAAAGACGGAATAAAACTGATTCTCTTCTTGAATCCATTCAACCCAACCACCCACGGCGGAATTGATCCAACGACTCAGATCGTATACCCCGGGCTGGTAATCCAACTGCCTAACCCGGGCATGCCGCTCCCCACCTCCACGTCGATTCCGCCAGACCTGAAATCCGGGACGGAAGTCCAATACGTTATAGAATTGAACGATACGCTCGCCGGTATTGCCGCAAAATTCAACAGCACAGAAGACGCGATCATCAAAGCCAATAAGCTGGAAAACGCCAACGTACTCTACGCCGGACAACTGCTGAAAGTCCCAGTCAATTTGGTGACCGCAACCCCGACTCTTCCGCCGACCAGCACGCCGGTCACGCCAACAGTTCCCGGTCAACCGACAAATCCGCCCCCGCCTTCAGTCGTCCCCATGACGAATGCGCCTACGACCGCCAGCGGATCTTGCCGCTACGCTGAGAACGGCGAACATGCCGTCCAACTGCTTAGTTTAATCAACGCCGAACGCGCCGCCGCTAACGCTCCAGCGCTGACTGTAGATCAGAAATTGGTCGCCGCCGCAAGAACGCACGCCGTAGACATGCTGTGCAATAACTATTTTAGCCATACCGGATTGAACGGCTCCACGCCGCAAACTCGCGTTCGGATGCAAGGGTACGCGCCTACGAATGTGTTCGAGCAGATTTTTGCGCGTTATCCATCTTCATCAAGCGATCCGACTACCGCATTCCACTGGTGGATGAAAGACTCATCGTCGCGCGCGGAAATTCTCAACGCCTCTATCTCCAACATCGGCGTTGTCTATATCGCCTCAGACGACAGCATATTTGGCGGATACTTCGTCGTTGTTCTCGCCAATCCATAACCCAACGCCGGCGGAACTTTCTGGACAATTCCGCCGGCATCATGTACAATACTGCTTCTGTGTCAAGAACACAAATCAACAAGATTCAATATAAAGAGGAAGACCTTGGCTAACATTCAATCTCAGATCAAACGCAACCGCCAGAATGCAAAACGCCGTTTGCGCAACCGCAATGTCCGCGGCGCAACCCGCGCGGCTATCAAGCAGGCGCGCATCGCGCTAGAACAAAACTCGCTGGAAGAATCTCGCGCGGCAGTAACATTAGCCGCCAGTCAGTTAGACAGATCCGTCGGCAGAGGCGTTTCTCATGCAAACAAAGCAGCGCGTCTTAAAAGCCGATTGGCGAAGCGTCTTAATGCGATGCAAAGCTCCGCCGGCAAAAAATCATCGGAGCAATAATTACCCGAAGCGGAAAAGCGGGAGCGCAGGCTCCCGCTTTTTATTTCCATGGCTGATATAATCCACGACTATGTTTGAAAAAGAACAAGGACTCATCGAAGAAAAAATCAAAGCCTATTGCGACGCGAATGGGATCGCGCTTGCGCCGTTGAAGTGGACGGCGATTCCGTTCGCGGGCGAATGGGGAATCGCCACGTCGTTTTTTCAGACGGCGGCGGATGAAGCGCGCGCGGGCAAGGGAGCGGGCAAACCCGTCCCTGCGAGAGCGCAGGAGATGGCGGAACAGGTCAAAGGTCAGATTGGAAGCGTGGACGGAGTCAGCCGCGTGGACGCGGTGAAGGGCTATCTCAACGTCTACTATAAAACATCCGAATACGCTCATCGAGTGGTTGATGAAGTTCTCGCTTCTCGCACGGACTTCGGACGGGGCGCGCCAAAGGGCGAGCGAGTCATGGTGGAATATGCACAGCCGAACACGCTCCATTCTTTTCACATTGGTCATGCGCGCAACACTATTTTAGGTGAAACGCTCGCAAGGCTGACAGAGTTCGCTGGCTTTGAAACCATCCGCGCTTCATATCCCGGCGACTTGGGTCTCGGCGTGATCACCGTGATGTGGATGTACGAAAAGTTTTACAAGGGACAGGAACCGCAAGGCGTGCATGAACGCGGACAATGGTTATTGAAGTTATACGTCGAAGCAAATGTTTTGCTTGAAAAGAAAGAAAACGAAACACCCGAGGAAACTGCTCAGCGTGAATCATACGAAGCCGAACGCCGCGAGATGTATCGCGCGTATGACGCGGGTGATCCGTCTGTGCGCGAACTGTGGCGCGTGACGCGCGAGTGGGCGTTGGAAGAATTGCGCGATGTTCTGCGAATCCTCGATGTGAAGATGGATGTCTGGTTTTACGAATCGGAAGTGGATGAGCCATCGAAGGCAATCGTTGAAGAGTTGATCCAGAAAGGCATCGCCGATGATGAACGTCCGCAAGGCGGCGCGGTGATCGTGAAGATTGACGAGAAGCTCGGGCTCACAAAAGAAAAGTATCGCACGAACGTGATCCTGCGGCGCGACGGCACAACTTTATATTTGACAAAAGACCTCGCGCTGGCGAAGGTCAAGTTTGAAACGTATCATGTTGACCGCTCGATCTATGTTGTGGATGTAAGACAATCGCTTCATTTGCAACAGGCATTTGCGATTCTCAAGTTGTGGGGCTTCCCGCAAGCGGATAAGTGCTATCACCTCGGCTACGGGTTTGTGAGTCTGCCTGAAGGCGCCATGTCTTCGCGGCGCGGACGGGTGGTGCTGTTCAAAGAAGTATACGATGAAGCCATCAAGCGAGCGCTGGCAGTGGAGTCGGAGCGAAGCGGAAATATCCCTGAGGGCGAACGCGTGAAGATCGCCGAACAGATCGGACTCGGCGCGTTGGTCTATTCCATGCTGGCGGTGGACAACAACAAAGACATCGTGTTCGACATCAACGAGGCGCTCTCCTTCGACGGGCGGACGGGTCCGTACATTCAGAATGCGCATGTGCGGGCGAATTCGATCTTGAGAAAAGCGCGGGAGGCGAGATATGAGTTACGAGATACGGGTTACGGGTTTGATTTTGAATTGACGAAACATGAGATCGAGTTGATCGAGCAAATTTCGCAGTTCCCTGTGAAGGTTCAGCAAGCCGCGAATGAGTATCGTCCACTGGTGATGGCGCAGTATGCGTACGATCTGGCAAACGCGTTCCATTCGTTCTATCATGCGGTGCCTGTGTTGCAAACGGAAGATGAAAATATGAAGAATGCCCGGCTGGGGCTCGTCGCCGCGGCGAAACAAACAATCGCCAACGCGTTGAGATTGCTCGACATTCAAGCGCCCGATGTGATGTAAACCTATGTCATTATGAGCGGAGCGAAGCATCTCCGACTCGATCAGCAA
>BQMV01000041.1 GCA_022181005.1 Anaerolineaceae bacterium
GGAGTTGACGTTGGCGTTGGAATCAAGACTTCGGAAGTCTCGGAAACTTCCGAAGTCTGCGTCACTGTCGGCGCGGCGCAGGATGCCAAAAAGATCATCACAAGGAATATGAATATTGACTTACTTCGCATATCGTCTCCCGTTCAGAACGAATTGGGCGTTGTCATTCGTGGCTGGTTCATCGCCCAACCAAAACTGCGTAAGATGATTCTTGGAACTACGCCCTCTTCCACTTCTTCATCGGCAAAACAAAATCATACGGATACTCGGCAAGTTTCTCCATCACGCCGTCCGCGCGCACCCAAAGCGTATCTTCGATGCGGAAGCCCATTCCCTTTTCGGGATAATACAACCCAGGCTCGGATGTGATCACAACACCGGGCGCGAGCCGTTGATCGTCGCTAGCGGTCAATCCACTAAACGGGCGTTCGTGAATGTTCAGCCCCACGCCATGACCCAGACTATGGACATACCCCTCCACAGGCGATTTTGTGTGGAGCGGCGATTGATGACCTTTCGACTCAAAAAATTCACACGTCATTTGGTTGTAATCTTTGAACGCCGCGTTCAAATCAAAGTTATCCATCAGTTGATCGAAGATCTCTTTGACTTGGTCGTACAACTCCTGCGCTTCGGGCGTTGCATATCCCAAACTCCACGTGCGAGTGAAATCGTAATAGTACCCGCCGCCCGCTTCGGCGGGATAGATGTCGAACACGATGGTTTGACCCAGCCGCATCAGGTCCGACGGGGTGCCTGCGGAGTGCGGGACGCCCGCGTCGCGTCCGATGGCGAAGATGAAACCCGACGGTAACTCTGCTCCCTGCTCAGACACCCACAAACGAATCTTAGAATGGACATCGCCCACGGTCAACGGCGTGCCATCTTCTTTCAACAACACTTCGTCAGCGCGGACATTGCAAGAGGTGAGGTATTCCCGAACCTTTTCTACAACGCCAGTTGTGATTTTCCCCATGCGACGGATGCGTTCCACTTCGGCTGTATCTTTCGTTTCCATCGCGCGCATGAAGAGCGAGTCTTCGCGCGGCTCGCCGACGAATTCAAGGTTGGGCATCAGTTTTTGTAGTTGAGTCAACATCCCGAAGATCAAACTGATATCGTATGTTCCGTATACGCCAACGCGCCCCGAGGCGACGCCTGCGTCTTTGAACATCAATTCATAACGCAACGCGCTAGTCAGCATAGAATCCTTGTTCGCTTTCTTGTACAACTCATCGAAATCATATTTCGTGTACGGGATGCGCTTCAGTCCGCTCTTGGCGGCTTCGTCGCGTTCCATGTCCGCATGGAAGTAGATCGGTTCTTCGCCGCGCTTCTTGATGATCGTCGCGTGGCTGACGTGTCCGCCACCGGTGAAGTAATACATCGGCGGGTTGTGCTCGGCGTTGCCGAAGACGATCAACGCATCGAGGTTGCGGGCTTGCATGAGGGCGTCTATGTCTGATTTCATAAGTCTCCTGTTTTTAACGCGAATGTATCGAATGGGCGAATTACGCGAATATTTTTTATTCGAGGTCGGATAGAATATTGCGCGGGCGCAGTAGATCGAGAGGAAGTTTCGCTTTCCCTTTTGTGTTGACGACACGGCTGGACTGCGCGCGCTCCGCTCCAAAATTAATGACAATTGCAAGCTGGAGTCCTGTCGCTTTCAAATAAGACAAAGCTTGTTGCTTGTGAATTCGAGCAATTTCACTAACCGCTTTATATTCGAGAATGATCTTGCCATTCGCAATATTATCCAATTGGAACGAGCCGATCTTTTCTCCCTTGAAGAACACCTCAACGACTTTCTGTCGCTCCAATTGTACGCCACGACGAGCCAACTCACGATTCATGGCTTCCTCGTAAATCGATTCGGGATAGCCTGGACCTAATTCGTTATGTACCTCAAACGCAACTTGCATAATCAGGTACGACAATTCCTTTTCGATAATGACCTGTTCGGGCATTTCTCCTCCATTCGCATCATTCGACCATTCGCACATTCGCGTTAAGAATTTAATCTCCCAAATTCTTTTCCAACATCGTCATTCTCAAACGTGACCTTCAACGATCTTTTCTTCTCGGTAAACTTTGCTGAAAGACCGATCACATCTTCCGAGTCGTTGAAGAGGCTGAGGATGGTGAGCGGGCGTTTCAACAGTAATTGACCATACGCGGGAGCAAGCAATAATTTCAAAATAAATTCAACAATCGTTCCGCCGATGACGCCGACCACCATACCGACGAATCCGCCGAAGACAAATGGGAAATTCAATGTTTGTTGCGTTGTCCCTGCGGGAGCAATCAACATCGCGGGGATAAACGCGATCACGCCGAGGATGAATCCCGCGATCAAAAACGGCACGAGCGTGACATACGTAATGCGGCGTTCTTTTTTCTCGCACTCGGCGCACAACGGCACGGGGAAATCCATCAGCACGCCTTGCCCGCGTTTTTCAACGCCCATGTTCAACTGCAACGGCATCACCGTATGTTTCGGTTTCCCACAATTCACACAACGATCAGGGAAATTTATTTTCGGCGGATTCTTCGCGTCTTTGATCGGAATTTCAACGGTGTGCACGCAACGCCTCCTTCAAAACTCGCAACAACGATTCGTCGTCCAACACCGTGCGTGGATCGAGCAACACGTTGTCGTTTTCCGTCCGCGCGATGACGGGCGGATTCGATTCGCGCAACTTCGCTAAAAATTTATCGGCGCTTTTGACTTTCAACGACAAGACAAACGTCGGCATGGACTCTTCTGGCAGACTTCCTCCGCCCACTGTGGATTCGGATCGAGTCACCTCTCCCACTCCCAACACACTTCGCCACGCTTCTGCGCGGACCTCGACCTGCTCCGCCGTAAGCGACATCATCCGCACCGTCGGGACCTCGCGCTCCGCTTCGTCTTTGAGGTAGTGCAACAGAGTCGCGGTGATGCCAGCCAGCGAAATTTTATCTGCCCGCACCGCGCGCGCCAGCGGATGTTTTTTGATGCGCTCGATCAACTCTTTCTTGCCGACGATGATCCCCGCTTGGGGCCCGCCGAGCAATTTGTCGCCTGAAAAGCAGACGATGTCCACGCCCGCCGCGAGGGACTCTTGCACGGTCGGTTCGTGGGCGAGACCGTATTTGGCTGTGTCAATCAACGCGCCTGAGCCGAGGTCGTCAATCACTGGCACGCCTGCTTTGTGAGCAGTATCAACAATTTTGGCGAGTTCGGGTTCTTCGGTGAAGCCGACGATCTTGAAGTTACTGCGATGCGCGCGCATGACGAGCGCGGTCGGTTCTTCGAGCGCGTCTTTGTAATCGGAGATACGGACTTTGTTCGTTGTGCCGATCTCGACCAGTTTCGCGCCCGATTGTTTCATCACATCTGGCACGCGGAAGCCGCCGCCGATCTCCACGAGTTGCGAGCGCGGAATGACCACGCGCTTCTTGTTCGCCAACGCCGACAACACAAGCAGAACCGCGGAGGCATTGTTATTGACCACTAATGCAGACTCGACGCCTAGTAATTTTTGCAAAACTGATTCGGCGTGGAGAAGACGCGAGCCGCGCTTGCCGGTATCCATGTCAAATTCTAGGTTGGAGTAATTCGCGGCGACGGCGTTCATCGCTTGAATAGTGGAAGTTGATAACGGCGCGCGCCCGAGATTGGTGTGGAGGATGACTCCCGTCGCGTTGATGACTGGCGCGAGCGAGGGAGTTGTCCATGCGGCGAGGTGGGAAGCGGCTGAGGCGAGGATCGAGTCGAAGGAGGGCGAGGCAGATTCCCCGTCGGCTTTGAGGCGCGTGCGGGTTTCGTCTAAGGTCAAACGAAGCGCGTCCAGAGTCAAGGGGCGACCAAATCTGATGAGGAGGTCATCCGCATGATGAAGTAGTTGATCGACCGAGGGAAGGTCACGAAGGCTGGTCATCGGAAACGACGGGGGGCTTCCAATGCGCGCGTTCGCGCAGGCGGAGGAAATATTCGATGGCGAGGATGCCGCCAGCCAAGCCGAGGATCACGTAGACCGTGACGAGGCGACCGAGTTGAAGCCATGCGAGCGTTGCGCCGTAGACGCCGAACCAAACTGCCTGACGCACGACGACATTGGATTCGGCGGGCGGGTCGGCGGGAAAGCGGCGATGAAAAAAATAGACGATGGGAAGAAAGACGCCGGTGAGCGCAAGGATCAACAGCGCGAAGAATCCCCAGCGGAACCAAACTATTGGAACGGAAAATGACAGCACGGCGAATAGTCCACCCCAGCCGATCAGCAAGAGGATGAACGTGGAGATCGCAAAGGGTTTGAAGGGCAATGGCTCGTTCATTTGTTGGATTATACTCGGAGGGGGCGGCGAGAAGCGAAGAGAGGAATGGAGTCCGACACCAAACACGTCTACAGCTACGCCACCCTCCCGAAAGACATCGGAACGATGTGGGTAGCAGCGAAGGGCTTCTAAAATTGCGGCGGGAATTCTTCGTCGCAAAGAACAAGAACGGGGCTCAGAATGATATATCGCGCAATGAAGTACAATTGCGGCTTATGTTTCCTGTTGAAAAGTACATTGCGCAATTCAGCGGCAAGGATATTTCACTATCCGTTCACGATCTGGAAACAAACACAGAGATTAACATCCGCGCCGACGAATCGTATTATCCCGCCAGCACGATCAAGACACATCTGATGATGGAGATCTTCAGGCAGGCGCGCGGGGGACGCTTCTCACTCGACGATCGACTGACGATCGTCAACTCCTTCCCTAGCGTTGCAGACGGAAGTCCGTATTCGTTGAACGCAAACGACGATTCGGACGCTTCGTTATACGAAAGAATCGGTCAGACCGAATCCATCCGCGAGTTGACGCGGTTGATGATCGCGCGGAGCAGTAACCTTGCCACGAATATCTTGTTTCAAAGGATCGGCGCAAATCGGATCAACGAGTTCATTGCGGAACTTGGAATTCGCGGCGTCTCTTTCATCCGCGGGATGTATGATCTGCCCGCGCTTGAAAAAAGAATCTACAACTGCGGTTCGGCGCGCGGACTCACGCAAACAATGCGGCTGATCGCGGAAGGCAAGGTCGTCTCCAAACAAGATTCGGATGAGATGATCAAGATTCTGCTCGGACAGGAATTTAACGCAGGCATCCCACGCTTACTTCCGCCGCAAATGCGCGTCGCGCATAAAACAGGCTGGAGCGAGGATCTGTATCACGATACGGGCGTCGTCTTCCCTGAGAATCGTAAACCATATGCGGTCTCGATCATGACTCGCGGCTTCGCCGAAGACAGGGCGGACGAAGCCCACGAGTGCATAGCGCATATTTCGGCGTTAGTATACGAACAACTGACTTTCCAGCCGAGCCGCTGAAACTCCGTTCGTGATTTGGGCAAACCTGAGGAGCCGGCTTCTCTCCTCTCCAAACGGTATAATACTTCATCGAAGCGTTTCCTATTTCACGCTAACCCATTAACCATCGAGGATTAATGAATGTTATAAATGCCATCCAATTAAAACGCGCCGTGAGGAAGTTCGAAGGAGCGCCGTTGCCCGCCGCCGTGACGGGTTCCATCGTCAACGCGGGCAGACGCGCGCAATCATCCAAAAACAATCAAGCCTGGCGGTTCATCGCTATTCAAGATAAAACCATTCTGCAGGAACTTTCAACCTGCGGTGAATGGGCGGGGCATCTCGCTGGCGCGGCGTTAGGCGTTGCGATCTTAACGCCCGACCCAACCGAGAAATTCCAGATCATGTTCGACGCCGGTCAAGCGGCGGCTTATATGCAGTTAGCGGCGTGGGAGTTGGGCGTCGGTTCGTGTCTCGCTTCGATCTACGAGCCGGAGAAAGCGCGCGCTATCCTCGGCTTCCCCGCCGAATGGCATCTACGCGTCGCGCTCTCCTTCGGCTATCCGGCGAATAAAGAGAAACTGACCGCCGCGCCTGCGCAAGGCGGGCGCATGACATTGGCTGAAGCAGTACATTGGGAGCGGTGGTAATGGACGCCGCTTTACTGCCCTTCTTCGACCCAAAAGGCATTGTCATCATCGGCGCCTCCGCCTCGCCGGAGAAATTAGGATACGGCGTGGCGCGTAATTTGATACAAAGCGGCTACACAGGCTCAATTCATCTCGTGGCGAAAAAAAGCGGGGAGATCTTCGGGAAGACTATTCACACCAATTTGCAAGACGTTCCTGACCCGGTCGAATTGGCGATTCTCATCGTCCCTACGTCCGCCACTCCGCAAGCGATCGAGGATTGCGGCAAGCGCGGCGTTCACGCAGCGATCATCGTCTCGGCGGGGTTTCGCGAAGCCGGCGAAGAAGGCGCGGCGTTAGAACAGCGTTGCGTCGAGACCGCTCATCGCTATGGCGTTCGCTTACTCGGTCCCAACTGTATCGGCGTTATCGACACGCATCTCCCGCTCGACACAACCTTCCTGCAACCGCCTATGCCCGCACAGGGAAGCATCGGTTTCATCTCTCATTCAGGCGCATTCGCCGCTGCCATCATTGACTGGGCGCGCGAGCAAGGCTTCGGCTTCTCACGCATCGTCAGCCTCGGCAACCAAGCCGACATCAACGAGACTGACATGCTGCCTTTGTTCGCAGACAATCCGCATACCAAAGTTATCGCAATGTATATGGAAGGCATCTCAGACGGCAAACGCTTTATCCGCATTGCCAGCGAAACCGCGCGGAAGAAACCGATTGTCGCGTTGAAGGTCGGACGCTTTGAATCCGGTCAAAAAGCCGCCGCCTCGCACACAGGCGCGCTCGCTGCATCTGACACAACGTTCGACGCCGCATTCGAAAAGGCGGGCGTTTTGCGAGCCGAAACCGCCGAGCAAATGTTCGATTGGGCGCGCGCGCTGGAAACCTGCCCGCTCCCAGCTGGAAACCGCGTCGGTATTCTCACCAACGCCGGCGGACCCGGCGTCATCGCTGCCGATGCGTTAGAGCGCGAAGGCTTGGCGCTCGCCGCGCTGAGCGAATCAACGCAGAAGGCTCTAAGCGCCGCACTGCCGCCTGCCGCCAGCGTGCACAACCCGGTAGATATGCTCGCTTCCGCCTCGCCAGAACAGTATGCCGACTGCCTGCGGCTCCTCCTCGCTGACAAGAACGTGGACGCGGTTATGGTCATCTTACCGCCGCCGCCAATGTTTACCGCCGAAGACGTCGCCAAGCGGATCATCGCATCGGCAGGCGAATCCGCAAAACCTATCGTCGTCGCTCTGATGGGTTCCACGCTGGTTAAATCGGCGAACGACACATTTCAAGCGGCGCGGATGCCGACCTATCCATTCCCCGAACGGGCGGCGTCGGCGCTGGCGGCGCTGACGAAACGAGCCGTTAATCTTACGGCTGAGAAAGGTCAAACGACTGACGTTGAACCGCGCCAACCGCTTCAAGCAGGCGATCTGTCGGCAGACGCATTAATGCAAGCCTACGGCATTCCCACTGCGCCTATCGAACTCGCTCGCAACGTGGATGAAGCCGTCGCCAGCGCCGACCGGCTCGGCTATCCCGTCGTCATAAAGATCGCCTCGCCGGACATCCTACACAAATCAGACGTGGGCGGAGTAGCGCTAAATATTCAAGACGCTTCCGCGCTGCGAGAGGGCTATGCTCGCATGATAAAACAGATCCAAAAGATAACCCCAGCGCCGCGCCTCGAAGGAGTCCACGTTCAACGGCAGATTCCCGCCGGGCAGGAAGTCATCATTGGAATGGCGCGCGATCCGCAATTCGGCGCGTTGATGATGTTCGGCTCCGGCGGCGTAGAGGTGGAAGGACTTCAAGACGTCGCATTCTGCTTAAGTCCGTTAAATCAAGCGGAAGCGAAAGCGATGATGCGCAAAACCTGGGCGGGAAGAAAACTCAAAGGTTTTCGCAATATCCCGCCAGCGGATGAAGCCGCCGTCCGAGACGTCTTGATACGACTATCGCATATAGCGGACACGCATGAAGAAATTGAAGAGATCGAAATCAATCCGTTGCGCGCGCTGTCGCAAGGAGCGGTAGCCGTTGATGTGCGTATAAGCCGGCGAACGGACATAAAATGACAGTTGTATCGAAACTAGTTTATTATCCCGTCAAAGGCTGCCGCGGACATGAAGTCGAGACGCGGAACGTCGAACGTATGGGGCTCGAACGCGACCGCCGTCTAATGATCGTCACGCCTGAGGGCGATTTTCTTTCGCAACGACAACTCCCTAAACTGGCTCTCATTACGAGATCGGAAGAGCACACGTCTGAACTCCAGTCACGTGGCCTTATCTCGTATGCCGTCTTCTGCTTGAAAAAAAAAACACGAACACACACCATCTT
>BQMV01000042.1 GCA_022181005.1 Anaerolineaceae bacterium
TTGTGTCTTATGTCTTTTCGTTTGTTTCTTTTTTTTTTTTTCAAGCAGAAGACGGCATACGAGATAAGGCCACGTGACTGGAGTTCAGACGTGTGCTCTTCCGATCTATGGTGTTCTGCCGTCCGATGTCGCCGACCACCACGAGGATTTCAACGACAACGGTGATGAGCAACGCCGTGCCAATGAGGAACAACACGAATCGTTTTGCGTCCGGCATGTTCGGGCGCAGCATCAAAATGCCAGCCCACGCCGCGATAGGCAAGGCGATCCAACTGACCGCCACGCCTCCGTAGTTTGTGCTGGATTGATTGTATTGAAGCAGGAGCAACATGAATGCGAACACGATCAGCGCGCCTTCGATCAAAATTTGAAACGGTTTGAGTTTTCGCAAAGACGAGACCGGCGTTTGAGCCATCCACTCGCGCGTTTCCCAGACCATCCACGCGACGATGATGAACAGGAACACGCCCCACATGGTGAGATACGACGAGATGGGCGTGAACGGTCCCTTCCACGGGTCGAGCGCGCTGTATCCCTGATAGTACGCGATTCGATACGGCAGATATAACAGCCTCGACAGCGCGAACAAGGCAACGACCGCGCCGCCCGTCCATACGAGGCGTTTCATCAATGACCCGGCTTCGACGTATCGCCACACAGAATATGCGACCGCCGCGATCCCGATCAATAAATAGGTATAGGTGTCGGATAGATTGGTAGGGAACACCGCGCCGATGATGAGTCCGCCGATGATGTATCCCAGCGCGGTCATCCACGCTTCAGACGCAGGGTGGGCTTGATTCTTCCAGCGCGAGCGAGCCATCACCACCGACAGCGCCCAACTGATGGCAAGCAACGCCAGCGGCATGACGATCATGTGCGCGTGCAAGTCGCTGTACAGGAAGGTGAACAACGGGAACTCGGTGATCTCGTTGCCCCCGCGCGGCGGGACGACTCGGCTGGGGTCCCAGTACCAGTCTCCAGGTCCGATGAAAAGCGCGCCTTCGCCGCGCACGATCATGCTCAATCCATGAGTTGCCCACGCCAAGCGCTGTCCAAATGTGGATTCCCAATTAAATGCGCCAAGCGCGCCGAGTTGCTGCATGCGGTTGTAGATCGTTTGGATCGTGCCGAGGTTGCCGAGCAGGATGGTGAGGGCGGAGGCGGAGAAGCCGGCGATTAAGGATGAAGGATGAATTATGAAGGATGAATTGTGTTCAGATGATTCTTCATCCTTCATCCTTTCGCCTTCATCCTTTTGAAGAAGATTCCAGCCGATGGAGAAGGCGCAGATGCCGACGATGGCGAAGAGGGTCGGGAGGATGAAGTTGTACGCGATGGACGGCACGATGCCGAGCAGTTTGACCGGCGTGCCGACCAACACGAAGCCGTAATAATAGTAATTGATGTATCCGCCCGCGAACCACGGGTCGTACGGCGGGAAAGATGTGCTTTTGATGACCGCGTTGAAGTACGAGAAATCCATCGGGCGTTCGCCGCCTTTGAATGGATGCCATAAGTCCGGGTTGCCGAGGCGGATGAGTAAATCAATGAAGAAGAAAGCGAGGAAGGTCGCTTCGATGAGCAGGAAGTATTTCTTTTTTGTCTTCCATTCTTCACGCAATTCGTCGCGTTGATAATAAGCAAGCGCCGCGCCGAGGAGTAAGATCAAACCAAAAACAATCGCGATTGTCGTTCGCGTGTATGGGATGCCCACCGAGCCAGCCATCCACGCGAGGTAGCCGAAGAGGACGAGTCCCAGCGCGCGGCTGAGCGGGTAGCCCTTGTCGGCGAGACCGGGCATGGCGATTCGAATCAGCGGGTAGACCGCGAGACCGAGGATGAAGATGAAGAAGTACCAGATGAGCAAGCCGAGCCACGGGTATTTGTTTTGAATCCAATCGTAACTGAACAGTTTAGACCAAGTCCCGCCCGCGCGTTGAGCGGCAAGTTTGTCGGCGGGCAACAGCAAAGTTTTGTAATCGCTGAACTCGCGCGGCAGAAGATGCACAACCTTGGTCAGGTCAACCGCGCCGAGGATCGCTTGCACTTTGGCGGGGTCATAATTCGCGTTCTTCTTGAAGATGAACACTTTCGGATGGTCGTAGAACGTGAACGCTTCTTCCGCGTATTCGTCGTTGATCTCGATGTTGCCGAGTTTTGGGAAGGTCTCGAACACAGCCACGAGATCGAATCCGAGCCTGCCTTCGTAGTCGCCGGGTTTGGCTTCGTGATAACACGGGATGATTTCTTCGCCGACAGGACATCCCATCAACTCGCGGTAATACAGCGTGGTGAGCGGATAGCGTTCAGGCACGCGCGTAATCTGCGCGTATTGATGATTGGTGGGAATAAAAATGTAATCGGCTTGGTCGAGCGTGGAGGTGAAACGCGTCAGTTTGTCGGCGTTGTCGTCCCAGTAGACTTGCAGGTTCAGATCGCCGCGATAGATTCCGCCGTACGCGTCGTAACCGTCCACGCGGAAGGGAAGCGGGTAATCGTAATCCGTCTCGTTGACGACCGCAGAGCCGGTGATGGCGAGCGTCCCTTGGTCAATTTGCAAGCGGAGATAATAGGTCTTGTTCTTTTCGACCTTGACCGGCTTATCGAGTTCGAGCGTGTATGCTTTTCCGCGCGGATCATTTTGCGCGGCAAAATTATCTGTGAGTGTCGCGGACGCGAGAGTCTGCTCGGGGGTGTAGTCCGGCGAACTGGATAGAGTCAAGTTGAAGGTCGAGGGTGAAGCGAGCGGATTGACGGCGTGTCCGAGCGAGATGCTGGTGAGGATTCCGTCCGCGCGCGCGTTGAAAGCGAGGTCGTAGGGACTCGACGATTCAACCGCCGTTTCGGGCTGGATCGCCAGCGGTTGGTTGTAGACGACACCTTCGGCTGTTTCAATGTGCAAGTTGATCGGACCCGGCACGTTTTGGTAGATCCAATGCGAGGCGGCAATGCGCGGCTCCTCGCGGATGTAAATGCTGTGGAAGGCGAATGCCCACGCGGCGGTCAGCCCGATCACGATCACGGCGAGCGAAATACGCAATACGGAGTACGCAGTACGTAATTTGTAATTCGTAATTGGTAATTTCTCGAATATCACCCACGCCGCCATCATCGCGAGGAGTGGATAGATCGGAAGTTGATAACGCATGGTCGGGTTGAATTGAAGCGATTGCCAGAGGAAGTATGCCGCCGTCCAGCCCCAAAGAAGCGCGTGACGCCATTCGCCTTTGAGGATTCGCCAGCCCATGTAGAGGAATCCGATCCACGCGAGGATGCCGAGAGGCAGACCTAATCCCCACGTCGTCAGATTTTCAAATGAATATAAATGCGAACGCCGCGCCCATTGGAGATTCCACGGCAGGTCTGAGCCTGCGGCTTGTCCGCGTTGTTGGGTGAGATCTGCAACCCAACGAGAGTCAAGCCCCAATCCGTCAAAGGCGTAAGGTTGGAAGACGCGGAAGGAGAGGAAGGATGCGATTCCGCCGATCACTAAACAGGCGATGATTAGTAAGTAGTAATTGGTAATTGGCTTTGGACGATTGACGGTTTCTTCCTCACCCTGTCCCTCTTCTACAAGGAGAATGGATTCGGTTTGTCGTTCACGGTCAATCGTCAAATATCGAATTGCAAACGCGCCGGGCAAGAGGATCGCCAGTGGATAGATATTTAACTTCGACGCCAGCGCCATGCCATAGGCGATGCCGAAGCCGAGGCTTAAGAGGAAGAGGGGGTTGGTAAATAGTAATTTGTAATTGGAGACTGGAGATTGGAGATTGGAGGATTGGAGGATTGGAGAATTAGAGTCTGGAGAATTAGAATCGGGGGAATCAGAGATGGGAGATTGGGGATTGGAGACTGGAGACTTGTCCTGAACGTTGTCAAAGGGCTGGAGACTGATCGAATCTCTAGTCTCTAGTCTCTTTTCTTTCCACAGCATGATCTCGACAGCAAAATAAATTGCCAAGAATGCAAACGTATTCACGAACAAGTCTGTTGTGAAGAAGTGTGATTGCTGGATCTGCATCACGGTCAGCGCGGAGAAGAGGGATGCAAGCAATGCGATGCGGCGGTCATACAAACGCGAGACGATCAGGTACAGGAAGAAGATTGCGAGTAAATCTGCGGTTGCGGAAAATTGACGGGCAAAGAGTTTGGGATTGTCCGGGTGAGCAACTTCCACTGCGAAGCGAATCAAAGTCATTGGAAAATTGCCATACACAAATGAACCATAACCAAGATTATAGGGATTAAGAGTAGATGTCTTGCTGTCAAAATAATCTTGAACGCTAATCCATCGTTTTTGATCAGGAGGGCAGGCGGTAACTGGAATTGTAGGGTCGGCGCACTTGTGCATTTGCATACGGTCCAGAACGCCACTAAAGGTATTTTCATCCGGATGCTGGTGTTCGCCCCCGCCCCAATTCACGCCGGTCAAACGCAAATAGCCCGCCAGCACAAGCACGAGCAGGAAGAGAAGATCGTAAACCCAGAAGTATTTTTTGTAATTCATAAATTTTTTGAACCGCGAAGCCCGCTAAGATCGCAAAGAAAAAACCAATCTTCGCGTCCTTTGCGCTCTTGGCGGTTAGTTATTAACCCGGCACAAAGAAGATCCAAAAATCATGACCGGGGATGTCCGAGTCGAACAGGCGCAGCGTTCCGTTCGGGTAGAGGGATTCAAGAACGTCCAACGACCCTTGATCGTTCCCAGCGGGGTTTTCAAGATCGGCTTTCACGATAAATAATTTTGGTCCCTCGTATAGCGCTGTGCTGGGAATGTTCTCGCGCCACATTGCTATGTCGCGTTCCGTGTCGCCGACCCAAATCGAGATGAGGCGCGTATCCACCCAGTAGGGGAACGGCACTACCCAGGCGGTTTCGGTCGAGCCGGAGATCTGCTTGAACCCGTTGACCACCCTGCCTATGTCCGAAGTATTCCACGCTGAACCGCGAAACAAGGCATAATATTGATTGAAGACTAAATTGTAATTTTGCGCAGCGGAAACATATAACAGGAATCCCGTCAGCAACGAGGCAAAGATCACGCGTCTCTTTCCGCGCCCGAAACCCGTCAACAAACCATCGAACGCCAACGCCGCAAGAATAAAAACGATAATATAAGCGCCGCCTGTGCGATTCAAAGACGGATTTTCGCGGGGAAATGCGATGGATAATGTGGACGGCAATTGCAATAACGGAATAGACGCAAGCAGGAACAAATCCAGCCAATGGCGATTGCGAAGATAGCGGGTCAACACAAGCGCGACGCCGAAGATGAACAATGCAGCGGCGATCACATCCAACGCAGGACGGAGAGGGATGGAATGCACCCAAATATTGCCGTTATTGAAGTTAAACATTTTGAGCGCGTTCCACACATTCGAAAGAAAGATCTGCCCCACCGGGCTCGTGATCTGCGCTTCCGAGCTTGTCAACCTCGTCATGGCGCGAGAGTTGAACATCTCCGGATTCTCCGTCAAATAACGGAGCAGGGGCAAGAAAACAAATAACGCCGCCAGCGCCAGCAACGCCAGCCAGATCAATACTTCTTTGCGCGCGCCCTTCGATTGAGGATGAAGCCAATACAACGCAAACGCAACGACGACAACAAGCGGCACAATACGATAAGGACTATATCCATGCAAGCCAAGCCCCAAGAAAATTCCGGAGAGGAGCATATCGTTGCGGTTGCGAGTCCGCAAGCCGCGCAAGAGGTAGAACAGCATCGGCGCGACGAAGAGCGGATAGAGCGGGAAGCGCAACCCCACGCGGCTGATCACGTTGGGCCAGTAGGCAATCCCCGCGAGAACGAATGCGATGAGCGCGACGCGTTTCCCGCCAATTTCTTTTGCGAGCAGGTAAATAAAAGGCAAGGTAAAGAAGCCGAGAAAGGCGGTTCCGAGTTTGAGGCTGAGGAATGAAAACCCGGTGCCGAAGGTGTTGAGGATGAGCAGCGTCCAATACATTTGGAAGGCTTCGCGCCCGGTATTGCGCGGGAAGAAGATGCGCGTCTGTCCCTGTGACACTTCGAACACATCGAGAAGTTTTTCCGCATGGTCGCTGAAGGGTTCCGGCGGAACTTGCGCTAGCTGCGCAAAACGGAAGAAAGCCGCTAACGCGGTCGCGGCGAGGAGGAGCAACGTCCAGCGTGAGAGAAGGATCGTCCACGAATCACGCTTCAGCCATGAGACAAGGCGGCTGAACAGCGACGCGAGACTCGGCGGATTAACCCAGAATGCCGCGAGGAAGAAAGCAACGGATAAAATCCAGATGACAACATTGAAGCTTGTGAACAGGTTGCCTGTAAATAGATAGAACGACCATATCCCCAATATGACGCTGATGAAAAATTGAACGGGACGAAACGTGAGCGGATCTGTGCCTTCGGCTTCCGATTGGAAAGCGGGAAGCGTCCATTCTTTGCGATAGATTGCCCAGCCTAAAAGATTGAGCGCAATGAAACAGAGAACATAGCCCAGCGTTTTCGTCGCAGCGGGAGGCTCAAAGAAGAATTGTCCGATGAAAGCGAGAAAAATCGCCGACAACGAGCGCCAAGGGAAAGGCGAATCAAGCTGAACGTCCGCGTTAGGCAGCGTCGAGGCGTCGGAAGGGACGGGCGGCTGATCGTCTGGCGAAATCTCAAACGGCTCTGAATTCGCCTGCGCCGCAAAGTCGGGAATTTGAATCCGCTCGCCTTTTCCAAATCGAAACAATGACTTGACGTAATCGAGAACGCTGGGTTCTTCGGGTGGTTTTTGGTTGGGAGATTCTTCGTTCATCGGTAAATTTTTATGAGGGATGATCGAACAAAATGCTATTTTTTTCTGGCAATGTAAAAACTATACGTGCCATTCTCAACAGGTTGAGTGGATGCGTATCGATCCAAATATTTTCTTGTCAACCACAAGTTCCAGTGTGTGCGGGCAATGATCCACCTTCCCGTGAGAACGCGCGCGAGGACAGACGGAACGCCAAAATAATGTCCCCATTCTAACACGCGTAACGAGGCAGGCGAAAAGTAGCGCCAGTACCGTATCATTTCAAATCCGGCGCGTTCGAGGCGCGCGCCCCACACATCGGGGTTGTCGGAGTGCTGGGTGCGCGAGATCACGCGGAACCATTCGGTGTAGCCTTTGCCTAACACTTTCGAGATCGAGAGTTCGGTGAGATAACCGGAGTTCGGCACGCAGAAGTAGAACGGCGCGCCTTGCTTCAACACGCGCGCGGTTTCTTTTAATACATCGTCAATATGCGGGATGTGTTCCAGCACCGAGTTGCTGAATCCGCTGGCGAAGTAGTCGTTCGGGAACGGGGATTTCGCGCCGTCTGCCTCCACGAGCGACTTGTACGCGCCGTATTTTTTCGCCTCGTGGATGGGTCCGTGCCACGGGTCGAGTCCCACGTCAATTTTCTGGTCGAAGGTCAACGAGGCGAAGTGACCGTCGCCGGCGCCCACATCGTAGACCGGCGCGGGCAGGGGCAGGTCTTGATAGTAGGAACTTTCGACCGAACGCAATAAGGCGCGGAAGTAGGGCAGGTCGCGCAGGTGGAGGAAGAGGAAGTCTTTGTTTGGCATGTTATAATGATAGCGCTTTCTGAAAAGTGATAGCAGAATCGAGGTCGCTATGGTACGGATGATGGTTCAACTGACCGAAGAACAGGTGAAGGCTTTAAAAGAACTGGCGAAGGCTCGCAAGACGCCTGTCGCTAAATTGGTGCGCGAGAGCGTGGCGCAGTATGTGGCTGTCTCCGAAAGCGGCGCGAAACGCGAGGAGGCGCGTCTCCGCGCGCTGAAATTTATCCAGGATATCAAGGATGGAAAATATGTTGCCCTTGATATCGAGGACAAGACGGACGTCTCCGCCAATCACGACGAATATTTCGCGCAGGCAATCGAAGATGATCTTCGTTGACACATCCGCTATTCTCTCTGTCCTTGTAACGAACGATGTCAATCATGAACGCGCCGTTCAACGCTGGCACAACCTTCTTGAAGAAAACCAAATCATGTTGACGAACAACTATGTTCTCGTAGAAAGCACAGTGATCATCCAGAAAAGGCTCGGGCTGACGAAAGTACGCGACTTTCATGACAACATTCTCCCGCTCCGAACAACCGAATGGCTCGACGAGACACAGCATAACATCCCGCTCCAACATCTTCTCGCCGCAAACCGCCGACAACCCTCGCTGGTGGCTTGCAGTTGCTCCGAGCCGATCCGCCGATTGAATATCGAACACGTTTTCACCTTCGACC
>BQMV01000043.1 GCA_022181005.1 Anaerolineaceae bacterium
ATAATGCCTTTATCATGTAGGTGTTTTCCAAGCTTAACTAAATAAGATTGTTTGATTTGCAATGGGCGTAAGGCGCCATCCCGCAGGATAAAATCGCCCGCTTTTGTATCGGGTAACTCCGCGACTTCCAAAATTAACGAGAACTCGAGTATCTCTTGGCAAAAATCAAGCAGAGTGGAAATGTTCTTGCAAATTTGCTCTTTCTTCCATGGAAAAACTTTTTCTAAGTCGTCTTGCCAAAAATCCAGTAACTTTTTGACAACGGGCATAGATAACAACTCGTCGTACATTACCCCTAAATGTTCTTCATTGGTTACCAGTATGTTTTCTGGATAGTAAGCCTTACCGAGAATCACGGGATCGTCTTCAGAATTCATCCTTACTTGTTTGCCATGTTGATAACAAATATATCCCCCAGCATAAATTGCTATAGCCAGTCCGTTGTAAAATTCTTGACTATTGGAGCTTCCATCAATTGCGTAGAAGCGTCTATCTGTATTGTCAATTTCATTGAAGGGAATAATCTCAAATATCTGCGGTGTCTCGATGTTGCCTTCAAACCCAATTGGGTTAATGCCATAATTTTGATTGCTCCGCTTGTTTATTTGGTGAGCGACTGCTTCAATTGCGCTGTCAGGAATTTCTTTCTTTGACATAGTGGTTGTCCCAATTCAGTTGTAACAATGTCGAGTGACTAAATGCAAGTATAGCATATCAAATTTTCCACTAAAACTTGGACTACCCTATCTACTTCTCCCTGTCTATTTCCCTGTATTTTTCTTCCATCAAAGCTTTCAAGAGGCCTTTCCCTTTCAAGGAACCCCTCAACCGTTTGAGCGTAACCTCAATTGACGCGTTTGAACCATCTGATGCGCCAGCCTTGACCTTGCCCTCGTGCTCCTTGAGCCACTCACGGAGTTGAGTCAATTCGTCTGGTGACAGTTTTGCAATTGCTTGTTGAATTTCATCGATGTTCATCTTAAACTCCTAAACGGAAGACACTCCATTATTTTACCCACGACTGCGCTTTTCTTGTGTGCTCGTTTCCCTGTTTACTTGTTTCCCTGTCTACTTTATACTTATCCCAATCTCTAATCTCCAGTCTCTAATCTCTACCTCCCCCCATGTTCATCACCCTCGAAGGACCCGTAGGCTCAGGCAAGACCTCGCATATCCTGATTTTGGAGAATGATATAATCGCTTTTGAGTAAGGAGAAACACAAATGAGCGCGATACCTACCACTCAATTTATGGGACGTTTCATCGTCACCGACCCCGAGATTGCTCACGGCAAGCCAACCTTTCGCGGTACGCGTGTACTGGTCGCAGATGTGTTGGAGCAGGTTGCCAGCGGGATGGCTTGGGAAACCATTATTGAAGAATGGAATGACAGTATTACCAAAGAAGCCATTCAAGAAGCGATCCAACTAGCCAGCCAGGCTTTCATCAAACACGCGGATGAGTTCGTTTTGGAACCGCTCGCCGCATGAACATCCTAGATGAAAATATCTCCAAAAGCCAACGCCAACTTCTCGAAAGTTGGCGTATTTCTATTAAACAGGTTGGTGTCAATGCTGGGCGCAGCGGCATGAAAGATAGCGAGATCATCCCTTTTCTGCAAGGCTTGCGACGCCCAACGTTCTTCACACGCGATGATGGCTTTTTTAAAGCGACGTTATGTCACACTCGCTACTCCCTGATCTACCTCGATGTGGAGAAATCAGAAGCCGCACTCTTCATCCGCCGTCTCCTCAAACATTCCGAATTCAACACGCAAGCCAAACGAATGGGCAATGTTGTTCGTGTTGCACACACAGGGTTGGCTTGCTGGCGACTTCATGTGCGTGAAGAAATTCATTTCAAGTGGGGATAAAATAAACCCATGTTCATCACCCTCGAAGGACCCGAAGGCTCAGGCAAGACATCGCACATCCCGTATCTCGTGGAGTACCTGCGCGAGAAGGGACATGTCGTATTCCCCACGCGCGAACCAGGCGGCACGTCCATTGGCGAGCAGATCCGCGAAGTGATCCACGACCTGAAAAACGTGGAGATGCATCCGCGCGCCGAGACTCTGCTCTACCAAGCCGCGCGCGCTCAAATTGTGGAGCAGGTCATCAAGCCGCGCCTCGCCGACGGGGAAATTGTCATCTCCGACCGTTACTACGATTCGACGATTGCTTATCAGGGCTACGGGCATCAACAAGACTTGGAGCAAGTCCGCGGGTTGGTGAAATACGCCACGGGAGGACTCGTCCCTGATCTGACAATATTGTTAGACGTGGACGTGGAAGAAGGACTCAAACGCAAGAAAAAAGATAATGAATGGAATCGGCTAGACGCATACACGGTCGAATTCCATCAACGCGTCCGTGCGGGATACTTGAAACTGGTCGCGGCTGAACCTAAGCGTTGGGCGACAGTGAACGCGGGGCAGAAGTGGGAGTCTGTGCAAGAGGAATTGAGGCGAGTCGTCTTGAAAAGGCTAACCGCCTGAAAAACCCGCAACCATCCTGCAACAAACGGGTTGATTTAACTATGGCATAACGCCAATTAGCGCTATAGTTCAACAAATTAGCATAAGAGGAGTTTGGATATGGACCTCAATGGTTTTACCGCAGTATTGGGCGTATTAGGCGCATATTTTGTGATTCTGATGGTGCTCTCAATGAGCGTAGAAGCGCTGCTCGAACCCATCACTCAGTTTCGCGGGCTGCGCAAGCAGGTCAGCCCAGACGATGTGCTGGCGTCGGTGGAAGAGTGGCTGCCCGAAGGTTCGGATGAGATGAAGAAGGTAGTTGCAATTGAAACCTTTACCGCGCAAACCAGGACGAATTTAGAGGCGTTAAATCAAAGCGTGACCGAGCTGCGCAACAGCGCCGTCAAAGCGCTGACCGAAATGGGAATGGAAGCGCAGATCAACACCGTACAAAAAGACATCGCGCTCAAGTTGGTGACTTTGCGCCAAATGTACTTACAAAATGAAAAAAGGCGCATCACGACCTTGCGCGTAATTTCCGCCGTCATCGGCGTCATCCTCGCATTCCTTTTAAGAATCAATTCCTTCGAGATTCTCGGCGCGCTTTTCCCCGCCTACGCGGGCGGCAGTTTGAATACGCCGATCGGACACATCGGCGGAATGCTCATCACAGGACTCGCGACCAGCGCAGGCAGTTCATTCTGGCACGACATGCTCGGACGCGTACGCAACCTCAAGAATCTTTCCGGGCAGGCGCAAACCCTCCTCGACAACGTAAGCAAGCCCGTAGGTTAAATCTCACGCTTCACCATCAAGATTAAAGCGGCTGTTTTCCGTTCAGGAAAACAGCCGCTTTTTATATTCATCGCTTGCGTCTGGTACAATTTATTCATGCTCGCCCCTACCGCATCGGAATTCGACGTATACCATCCACAACCGCTTCTCATCGTGATTTCAGGACCTTCCGGAGCGGGAAAAGACACGGTTATGCAGCGTATGCAAGAGCGCGAACTGCCTTTTCATTTCGTCGTCACAGCCACCACCCGCCCCATGCGCGCCGGCGAAACGCACGGCAAAGACTACTTTTTCGTCTCGAAAGAAGAGTTTGCGCGCATGATCAGCGAAGACGAATTGTTCGAACATGCCATCGTATACGGCGATTACAAAGGCATCCCCAAACAACAGGTGCGCGAAGCGCTCGTCAGCGGCAAAGACGTGGTCATGCGTCTCGACGTACAGGGCGCGGAGACCGTCCGCAAAATGGCGCCCGATGCGCTGTTGATCTTTATCACCACGCAAAGCGAAGAAGAATTAGTGCATCGTCTCAAAACGCGAAAAACTGAAACCGTTGATTCGCTCGCCTTGCGTATCGCCACCGCTCGCAAAGAACTCAAGCGCGTGGAAGCGTTCGATTACGTGATCGTCAACCGCGATTTCCAACTCGATATTACCGTAGACGCTATCCGCGCGATCATTGTCGCGGAACATCACCGCGTGAAACCCCGCAAAGTAACGTTATGAATCAAGAGACGCCTTTCTCGCCGCACGAATCCGCTCCGCAGACGGTCAGCGTCGCATTGCCCCGTTCCGCGCCGTACGCAACGTATTCCATTCTAGGCGTCACTGTATTTGTCTATCTATTACAGTTGGCAAGCGGGGCGCTTTTGCAGTTTGACCTACCGGCGGGTCTACTGGCGAAATCCAACGACTTGATCCGCGCAGGGCAGATATGGCGCTTGTTCACGCCCGCGCTGGTGCATGGCGGCATCGCGCACATCGGTTTCAACATGTACGCCCTATTGATATTCGGCGTCAACCTGGAGCGGGCGTACGGACATTGGCGCTTTCTCCTGCTCTACATTCTCAGCGCGTTTACAGGGAACGTCATGTCGTTCCTGTTCACTAGCGGCGTATCGGTCGGCGCGTCTACCGCGATCTTCGGGCTGATCGGCGCGGAATTAATCTTTCTTCTTCAAAACCGAAAACTGTTTGCGCATCAATTTCGCAGCGCGATCGGGAACGTGATCTTTATTATCTTCGTCAATCTGTTTCTAGGGTTGGCTCCCAGCATTGACAATTGGGGGCATATCGGCGGGCTGGTGGGCGGATTGATGTTCGCTTCGTTCGCGGGTCCGCACTGGGAAGTGGAAGGAATCCCGCCGTTGCTGCGCCTTACCGACCAGCGTGAAGCGCGCGAAGTGTTTACCGGCGCGGCAGTGACCGGGATCGTCTTCGCCGCGCTGGCGACGTGGGGGATGCTCAGATAGCGCGCTAATTCTTAACGCCGACAAGATTTATTCTTTTTACGGCTTAATTTCAAATATCGCGCCCGCCGACGTCCCTTGCACTTCGGGGAAGAAGGCTTGCCACGCATGCGCGGGCAAAACGCGGTATTCGCCCGCTTGCAACGGGAGCAGCGTATACGTCAATACGTACGTTCCCGCGGGGAGATAATTCGCGGCGAACAGGATGCTTTCGTCGCGAATCTGCGGCGAATTGAACAGCCACCAACCCCAACCCGCGGCAAACGGGTTCGCATCGTCGAATTGAATTTGAATATCGGTCGCATCGAGCGTTTGCCGGCTGGTTTTGAGGTCTTTGTTGAGGATTTCGGCGCCGGCGGGGATAAAGTCTTTCACCATAACGTTATACGCGTCGTGAGACAGGGTCAGCGTCAGTTGCGCGGTAAAGGGCTGATTAGCATCCGCCCGAACAGAAGAAAGCGGCGAGCAAGTTTGCGCTTGGTTCGGAGCGCAATAAACGCGCTCAATCTGCATGCCTTGATTCAACGGTTGAACGGCTTCCACCGGCCGGTCGAGGCGCAACGTCGCATTGTAATAGAGCCTGCCGAGTCCGTCTTCGCGGTGAACCGTAAGTTGGTTGGGCGAATTGGGCAAAAGGAATTCCAGCGGCACGGTAGCGGTGAGCGGCGCAACCTGAATGCCGGCGATCGTCCCGCTCGTGAGCGGACTGCCGTTAAGTTTCGCGTTATAGGCAAAGTCGGCGCGCACCTCGCCCATGCCAACCATCGCCGCGTTGAGCGCGAAGATCGCCCAAGCGTTATCATGCCCGGCGTTCCACAATTTATTCGCGTTGCGATGCGCGACGAGGTATCGCGCCGCATCAGGCATTATCGCGTTGGTCGCATCCAGTTGCGAAAACGCGTATACCACGGCTGAGGTCGTATAGATCGCCGAATTGCGCGCGAAGAAATCCATCGCATCCGTTTCCCAATGCGCGCTGGACGAGCTTCGAATTGCGGAGGAAGCCAGATTCGACAACAGATCGCCGGCGCGGGCATCGGAGGGATTTAATTTGTTTATCGCCAGCGCAAGCCATGCCGCGCCAGCGGGACTCATGCGGTCGCGCGCTTGATACAGTTGATCGAGTTCCGCTTCATTGAAGGCATTGGCGCGCGTCAACGCAAATTGGATAAACGCAAAATCGTCAAGCGTTTTCGCATCGGCAGAAGATAGGCTAGGCGGGTCCAAGTCGCGCAGGTACGCGCCAGCGCGCTGTAACGCATCTTCGTTCATCGTCGCACCTGCTTCGCGCGCGCGCAACAAACTAAAAAATATATACGCCGACGCATACGGTTCGCTTTTTTCGGAGGAGCCCCACCAGTTCCAGCCGCCATCTGCATTTTGTAAGTAGAAGAGCCGGCTGACGCTTGCATCGAGGCGCTCGCTTACACGCTTCACCAATTTTGGCTCGTTTAAACCGGCGCCGTCTAACGAGCGATACACTTCAACGTTAGGCAAAATAAACGAAACGATGCCTTCCGCGCTGGATTGATACGGCAGGGGCATTGCATTTAACGCAGACGTGAGGCTGCCCGCCAACGACGGGCTTAACTCCACTTGCAAACCGCCGCCTATGGGCGCAAACGTGCGCGGAAGCGAGATCGTCTCCTGTCGTGTGGCGGCGCCGCGCAACGACCCGCCGGTGACAAACGTCTGCGGCGAGACGTATTGCAGAATCGGGAGCGCTCCCCAAACGGGGCGCGCCGAGTCTTCCAGCGCAGAATCGTCCGCTTTCGCCGTGAAGATCAGGTCGGCTGACTCTGCCAGCAGCGCGGCTCCCCGCCATTCGACGCGCACGCGTCCGTTCGCTGGAACGTTCACTTGTTGCGCGGCTTGACTCGGGTCGTCCAGCGCAAATCCTTCGCTCTGCAAACTGACATTCACGCGCAACGCTTCGGACGTGTTGTTGTTAACAATCGCCGCCATCAAGACGCGATCGCCGCCGACGAGGAAGCGCGGAGTCACAGGTCGGATGAGAAGCGGTTTGGTCGAGATCAGTTGAACGTCAGCCTGACCGACTTTGGCATCCATCGTTAATCCGCGCGCGTCAATATTCCAGGTCGTCAGCGAATCGGGCAAGGCGAACGTCGCCTGTCCGCGCCCTTCCGAATCCGTGACAAGCGTCGGATTCCAATAAGCGGTGTCGGGAAATTCTTCGCGAACAACGGGTCCGTCGGCTCCGCCGCCGCCGCCAAGTCCGCCGAGAGGCGCCTCCGCTTTGCTTAACGCCGAGAGCGAAACGCTCGTTTCGACGCCTAACGGTTGATTGCCGTAATATTCGCTGAAAATATCCGCCGAGTTCGAATCGGCGAGCGCGAGCGTCGCCAGATCAACCACCGCCAGCGAGAACTCGCCTTGCACCGGCTGCCCTTGATCGTCCGTCGCCAGCACATGGAGCGTCACCTCGTCGCGCGGACCCGCTTGCGACGGATCGGCTTCCACTTGCAAGTTCAGTTTAAACGCATCCGCCGCGACGGGAATATTAACGATGCCATATCTGAAATCATCGCGTCCCAACACAGTGACGGTCGCATACACATTCGGCGCGTCGTCTGCGGAGACAGTAAACGTATATTCCCTGCCGCTTCCATTCAATGCAATCACTTCCGAATCGAAGATAACGCCGCGTTCCACGGTAACTAAGGCGAGCGCATCTTCCGCAAACGGATTCGGAATAAACACGCTCGCAGTCTCGCCGGGCTGATACATCTCGCGCCCGGCGGTAAGTTGGAGTCGATGGTCGTCTAACTGCACCCATGCCGCTTCGCCCGCTCCGCCGACCCAGACTAAAATTTGCGAACGCGCGCCTTCGCCAAACACATCCAGGACGAACGTACCGGCATTCGGCGGCGTGAACGAAAGCCGCGCGCGCCCTTCAGGTCCTGTCACCAGTTCGCTGCCGCTTACCGGCGTGTAGACCGGCGTATAGGTCGTCTGGCCAAACTTCTGAGTTTCTTTTTCCCAATGAACCTGTTGGAATTTTGCAATGAGCGCGCGATTACTCACCGGATTGCGCTCCCAGTCGGTCGTCAATATTTCGAAGCCAAACGCATCGTTCGCTTTGCCCACCTGCGAATCCGCTTTCAAACCAATATAGAAATCGGCGGGATGGACGAGCAGTTGCGTCCGCGCGCTGACCGGCAGCCCCGACTCGTCTTGAACGGTGACTTCTAGAAAGAGCGTTTGCGCTTCTTCCGACGCTGGAACAGCCGGCAGAGGAATAGACAGTTTCCCTTGCACGTCAGTCTTGCCGCCTTCTTTGCTTTCCAAATGGGTTGACGGCGCGGAT
>BQMV01000044.1 GCA_022181005.1 Anaerolineaceae bacterium
TGACATGACCTTCCCCATTATGTTGTAGAGCGAGACGATTTGCGTATCCCGCTTGACAAGTCTGATATGATAACAGAGATGGACATAAATCGTTTCACAACGCATAGCTTGAGCGATGCGCGCATTTTGCGGATTCTCTCCGCTGCGTTGAACGCGGTTGACCCGTATAGCGCGGTAAAGAATCATTTGCCGAGAATCACGGGCGATGTATATGGGCTTGCCGTTGGAAAAGCCGCCGTTCCGATGATGACCGCCCTAGCCGACTCGATTCCGCTTTCGGGCGCGCTCGCCATTAGCAAGCACGCTTCGTCCTCGCCCTTCAACCTGTTTCCCCTCCTCCTCAGCGGACATCCCATCCCCGACTTGCGCTCCGTAGATGCGGGCGAACGCGCGCTTGAGTTTGTCGCCTCGTTAAAAGAAGACGATACGCTTGTCTGCTTGATCTCAGGCGGAGGCTCGGCGCTGATGACCGCGCCGGTGATTCCGCTGGAGGAGTTGCAAGCGCTTACTGCCGTGTTATTGGCATCGGGCGCGACCATCAACGAGATCAACACTATCCGCCGCCACTTGGACCGAGTCAAAGGCGGAGGATTGGCGCGCGCGACCAAAGCCAACATCATCAGCCTGATCCTCTCCGACGTGATCGGCAACCCGCTCGAAGCCATCGCCTCCGGTCCCACCGCCCCCGACCCGACGACGCGGAAGGATGCACTCTTAATCTTAGAGAAATACTTAACCACTGAGTCACAGAGACACGGAGATTCTTTTTTACTAAACTCCGTGACTCAGTGTCTCGGTGGTTCAAAAGGGATCGAAACACTCAAACGCGATGACCCAATCTTTTCGCGTGTACAAAACATCATCATCGGCGACAACAGACTCGCCGCGCAAGCCGCGCTCGAACAGGCACAACGCGAAGGATTTGATTCTGAAATCTTGACCAACGAATTGCAAGGCGAGGCGCGTGAAGTTGGAGCGATGCTGGCAAACAAACTGCGCGATGAAATGGCGAAACGACCACGTCCATTTTGTTTGATCGCAGGCGGGGAAACAACCGTGACTCTTTCGGGTAGTGGAATGAGTTTTGCAAAGCCGCTTGAAAAAACAAGGTCTTTGGAACACGAATACCGCGAACAAGCGAATAAAGCGAATTTTTCAAGGCTTATTCGGGCCATTCGCCGATTAGCGCAATTCGCGTTAAAACACTCTCGGTTTTACAAAAGTAATATGAGGAATGGCAAAGGCGGACGAAATCAGGAACTTGCATTAGCCGCCGTCAATGAATTGCACGATCTATCCAACGTAATGTTGATCGCATTAGCAACCGACGGCGAGGATGGTCCCACCGATGCGGCGGGCGCGGTTGCCACAGGGGAATCCGCTCAAAGGGCGAAGAGGCTGGGGTTAAGCGAGGCAGACAGCCTGTCGAGAAATGACGCGTTTCCGTTCTTCGAGTCGCTTGGCGATTTGATCCGCACACATCCGACAGGCACGAACGTCAACGATTTGATATTCCTGTTCGCGTTGTGATACACTCGCGCCATGCTTGCTCGCGTATTCTCGTGCGCCGTCATCGGACTCGAAGGCGTCATCGTCGAAGTCGAAGTGGATTATTCGAACGGCTTGCCCGCGGTCATCATCGTGGGCTTGCCCGACGCGGCTGTGCAAGAGAGCCGCGAGCGCGTGCAGACCGCCGTCAAAAATGCGGGCTTGCATTTTCCCCGTCATCGCATCGTTGTTAATTTATCGCCCGCGTCGATTCGCAAAGAGGGACCCGCGTATGACCTGCCCATCGCGCTCGGCGTGATCATTCTTTCGGGTCACCTGCCGCATGACGTGGTCGAGAATACGTTGATCGTCGGCGAACTTTCGCTCGATGGAGTCGTGCGGCACACGCGCGGAATTTTACCGATGGCGGCAACCGCGCGCGCCAACGGATACAAGCGGATGTTCGTGCCCGAGGCGGACGCGGGCGAAGCGGCTTTGATTCCCGATCTCGAAGTGTTCCCCGTGCGGACGCTTGCGGATCTTTACAACCATCTATCTGGTCGCAGTTTACTTCAGCCTTATCAACCCTCGAGCAGTGACGCGCTCGAGCCGTTATACACGCCCACAGATTTTTCCGAGATCAAAGGACAGGAACATGTAAAGCGTGCGCTTGAAGTCGCCGCGGCGGGCGGACATAACGTGCTGATGGTCGGTTCACCCGGCGCGGGCAAAACTTTGCTCGCGCGCGCCATGCCCGGCATTCTGCCTGAAATGTCCATCGAAGAATCGTTGGACGTGACGCGCATCTATTCGGTCGCCGATCAACTCCCCGCAGGGACTCCGCTCATCAAACATCGTCCGTTCCGTTCGCCGCATCACACGATCTCACACGCGGGTCTGGTTGGCGGCGGGAACATCCCCAAGCCCGGAGAAATATCGCTTGCGCACAGGGGCGTTTTGTTTTTAGACGAGTTCCCTGAATTCGGAAGCCGTGTCCTCGAAGTGATGAGGCAACCTATGGAAGACAAGGTCGTCACCATCAGCCGCGCCAAAGGTTCGCTCACTTTCTCCGCAAACTTTCAACTCATGGCCGCAATGAATCCCTGCCCATGCGGCTACTACGGCGACTCGCAAAAGCCCTGCACTTGCGCACAGGGAGTGGTGACCAAATATCAGAAACGCATTTCAGGTCCGATGCTGGATCGAATTGACATTCACATCGAAGTCCCGCGCGTGGACTATGAAAAGTTGAGTGGAGACCGCCTCGGCGAATCCAGCGAATCGATTCGCGCGCGCGTGCAAGCAGCGAGAGATATTCAACAAAAACGTTTTGCGAATGGTAAATCCGATATTATTTGCAACGCCGATATGCGCGTGGGCGAGATACGTCAGTTTTGCAAATTGCAGGATGAAGGTCAGAGCCTGATGCGTGCGGCGATGAGTCAGATGAATCTGTCGGCGCGGGCGTATCATCGCATCCTCAAACTCGCGCGCACAATCGCGGACTTGGCAGGGAGCGAAGACATCCAATCCGCGCATTTGGCGGAGGCGTTACAGTACCGTCCGAAGTTGATGTTGGGGTCATCCTAAAATCTTTGCCGCCCTATAGAAAAAATAAAACCATGCCTTTAGAGTGAAACTGATTGCGGAGGCAGCCATGAAAAGGTTTCTACTCGCAACAATATTCATGCTCGCCCGCGCCTCATTGAGGTACGGGCGAGCATGTCCATCAGGCTGTCGTCTATTCGCTTGTCGAAGGGAATCAAATAGCAACTGGACGCATAGGCGTTAAGCGAGGTTAGCTTGGCTGAGTCGGTTAAGGCGTTCGACGTGCGCAGAGTCGTAAGCGTCGCCGAATTTAGTATGCGACATTTGCGCTTTCTTCGCCATCAGAGAATCGTATTCGGCGTCGTCCACAATGGCGACGCAACGCCCAATGCTGGCTTCGCCGTCCACAAAACGCCACGGGAAGAAACCGACAGTTGCGCGGCGGTTGAGCAGCAGATCAATATCGCCGCCCAAACATTCGGCGTGGATGATTCCGAAGGGGAACATCTCCAAATGCATCAGTTGATATTTGCTGTCGTCGAACACTTCCGCGATGGATTTGCCGAATTTCTTTTGGAAGACCTTCTCCGCTTGGCGCGTTTGGCGCGGCATCCAATCGCGGATGATGGTGTTCATGGGGTGGTCGGCGCTGCCGCAGTCCACGCCGATCCAGCGCAGTTTTTTGGCTTTCGCCCATTCGGCAAATTCGCGGTCGGGACCGGGATGTTTGACCATGTAGCGGATTTCGTCCGCGAAGGGCGAGTCCCAGCCGAAGTGATGGTAACCGGTGTGGATGATGAGGATGTCTCCCTCGCGGACTTCGACTCGCTCTTCAATCATCTTGCTGTCGTAGATATCGTAGTCGCCGCACACGTCGCTCAAATCCACAATGGCGGCGTCGTGAATCAGGAAGTCCATATCCAGCGAAGCGATGTCTTTGCCGGGCGTGTGGAAGTGAATCTCGCCATCGAGATGCGTGCCGAGATGATTGGAGTGTGAGACCAATTGTCCGTTCGCGCCGTTGGGCGCCAAGCGTTTGAAATATTTCACTTGCAATGGTTCGTATGTGGGCCAGGGCGGCGTGCCGACTCCCAGCGGAATGGTGAGGTCAATAAATTTCATGATTTAATCCTTTGTAACTAAAATACGCGCTTAATCTTTTTCGTAAGGCAGCCCCAGCGCTTCGGGTTTGGCTGCGCCCCAACGCGAACTAAACCAATGCGTGGACATGATCACTAAGATAATGATGGTGATGACGAAGGGGAAGGTGCGCCAAATATAGCGCGAGAAGATGTTCGGTAGAAACGATTCAGGGTTAAGCGAAACCTGCCACAACGCGCCGAACAAGACCGCGCCGCTCAACAAGATGTAGGGATTCCACATCGAGAAGAAGACCAACGCCAAAGCGATAAAGCCCCAGCCCATGAGCAGGTTATAACTCCAGACAGGGTTGTAGTCCAATGCATACACCGCGCCGGCGAGTCCCATCATCGCGCCGCTGAAGATGACGCTCCAATAGCGCGTGCGGACGACGTTAATGCCCGATACTTCCGCCACGGTGGGGTTTTCGCCAACGGAACGAATCTTCAAGCCCCAATGCGTTTTGAAAAGAACGAACCAGATGACGAAGGTCAAAACCAGCGCGACGAAGAAGAACGGAGAAAGTCCGCCGATGGTGGGGATGCGCCCCATGCCCAACGGTCCCGCATACGGCGAACCGATGTAAGTCGTCAAGCCAAAGCCGAGAATCCAAATGCCCATACCATTGACGACCTGATCGCCGTGCAAGGTGATGGTGAAGAAGGCATGCAACAGTCCGATTAACGCGCCGATGGCAATGCCCGCCAAAAAGCCGAGCAAATAACTTCCCGTCGTTTTGGCGACGATAAAACCGATGGTCGCGCCGAAGAGCATTGCGCCTTCCACGCCGACGTTCATCACGCCCGCGCGCTGACCGACCACTTCGCCCAGCCCGGCGATGGCAAAAATTGTCGAAGCGTTGAGGCTTCTAATCCAAAACTCCCACATGCTAAGACTCCTTTTTCAAAACAAAGCGGTAACGGAAGAAAAATTGAAAAGCGACTAGAACGATCATCAACACGCCGAGCAAGGCGTAATCAATGCCGTAACTTAAATGGAGTTTGCCTTGCACATAGCGTCCGCCGCTGGTCAGCCCGCCAAAAAGCAGCGCCAGTGGAATCGCCGCCAACGGATTACCTTGCGAAATTAATCCACAGATGATTCCGTAAAAAGCCATATCGCCAAAATCGCCGTAATTTTTCGGAATTTGATTGAGGTTTGGCACCGTTCCGAAATAATGATAGCCCGCCAAACCCGCTAGCGCGCCGCCGATGACGAAGGTCAGAAACGCAATTTTGAACGGACTGATGCCCGCATAACGCGACGCGGCTGGGCTGTGTCCGAAGGCTCGAATCTGATAGCCAAATCGCGTGCGCGTGAACAGCACATATAAAAGAACTGCCAAAATGAGCGCGATCGCCAACGTCAGAATCGAAACGCCGGAAACGACAGGCGCTTGAATGGATACGGGCAGTTTATAGCCTTCGCCTTCGCCGCCCGATCCCATGAAAGGTCCGCCCTCTTTGATCATGTGCGCCACCACCCAATAACCGATGAAATTCAGCATCATAGTGACGACGATTTCATTCGTATTGAATCTGCCTTTCAAAACGCCGGGGATCGCGCCGATCAGCCCGCCGCCGACGATTGCGCCAAGAATCATCAACGGGATGACGACCCACGGCGAAAGAACCGCTCCGCTGACGCGCGCGCCGAAAGCGTACGCCACGCCGAAAGCGCTGAGCGCGCCGAAGTACAACTGTCCCGCCATACCGATATTCCACAACCCGGCGCGAATGGGAACGATAAACGCAAAGGAACTTAATAAGATGAATACCGCGCGATTAATCGTTAAGGGGACGCCGAACGAATTAGCGAACGCGTAAGTAAAAATCGCTTTATATCCTTCGGCGGGATTTACGCCCGCTTGCAAAAAGATAAAGCCGACTAGGAATAAAGCGAATGCAATCGCAACGACGGAAATCAGAATCGCCTCTAAGCCGCTAAAACTCGCTTTCTTTTCAAGTTTCAGTGTGTAGCCCGCTAGTTTCATACTTCCACCGCCTTTTGTTTATGTCCCGCCATTAACGCGCCGACGGTTTCTCGTTGCGCCGATCCGCCAGGCAAGATGTCCATAAATTCGCCTTCATACATAGGGGCGATGCGATCGCTCAACGCCATAATCTCGTCTAAATCTTCAGAGATGAGCAAAATACCCGCGCCGGCTTTCTTCTCTTCCAACAATTTATTTTGAACAAATTCCATCGCACCCACGTCCAAGCCTTGAGTCGGCAAGTTGGCGATGATTAAACGCGGCTTGCGCGAAAAGACGCGCGCCAGAATCATCTTCTGCAAGTTGCCGCCGGATAAATTGCGCGCGCGCACATCGGGGTTAGGAGTCGCCACGTTGTATTCTTTGATTAATTCTTGAGCGAGTTGGCGAATCTTCTTTGTGTCAATCAAGCCCCATTTAACGAATAAATCGTCGTAGTAGTAACTCATCAGCAAATTTTCGACAAGCGAAAAGTCGCCAATCGAGCCGACCGCCCGCTGTTCGGAAGGAATATAGCCGATGCCTTTTTTCCAACGCTTCAAACTGGAAAGACGCGTAATGTCCTCATTTTGGAAAAGCACGCGTCCCGCGGAGGCTTTTCGCAAGCCCGCCAACGCTTCCGCCAACGGTTGCTGCCCATTGCCCGATACGCCGGCAATGCCGAAGATTTCGCCTTCGCGCACTTCAAACGAAATATTACGCGCCGCCCAATAATCCTTATCATCGTATATCGAGACGTTTTCAACTTGTAAAATCGGCTTGCCAATCTTCACGTCGGGGCGTTTAAGATTAAACAGAACCTCTCTGCCGATCATTTCCATGGCGAGGCTTTGTTCCGTCGCTTCGGCGGTATTCAGGCGAGCGACAATCTTTCCGCGTCGCAACACTGTAACGCGTTGGCTGACCGACAGCACGATCGGAAGTTTATGCGTAATAAAGGGGACGATCGCCAGTTCGTTCTTCGTCATCAACTGGATGGTTTCCAGCAATTTCTCTGTTTCAGGCGGCGCTAACGCGGAAGTCGGCTCGTCCATGATGAGGATCTTCGCGCCGCGATACAAAGCTTTAAGGATCTCCACCATTTGTTTTTCGCCTTCAGAAAGATGCCAAACTTTGGCGTTCAAGTCTATTTTGTAACCGTACGCGTCGCAGAGTTGCTTGACTTCCTCCGCCGTTTTTTTCATATCCAAGATCGCGCCCGCATGAGGATGCCCCAGCAGGATATTTTCCAAAACCGTGTGCGCGGAAATTAGTTTACGGGCTTGATGCACCATGCCGATTCCCAGATCAATGGCGTCCAGCGGCGAACGGAAGTTGACCTTTTTGCCGAAGACATAAATCTCGCCTTCGTCGGGATGAGTCAACCCAAAGAGGATGCTCATCAACGTGGTCTTACCCGCGCCGTTTTCGCCGAGAATGGCGTGAATTTCGCCCGCGCGAATTTCAAAATCAATATGATCGTTCGCCACTAAACCCGGATAACGTTTCGTAATTCCGCGCGCTTGCAGAACGATATCGCCTTGTTTTATTTCAGTCATAAAGATTCAACCATTCCATGACGGAGAAGCCGTCGGTGTCAGCCTAAAAAAAGCGCACATATCTTTCAACGCTCTCTAACAGAAAATGCGGGGGACGAAGCCCGCTCGCGGGCTTCGTCCCTTTTTACTTGCGACGTTCGTTATTTCAAAATCGTCGTGCCTTGCAGGTCAAAGTTGAATTGAGCCAGCAAGAATTCGACGGTCGCTTCCGCGCCAGCAGCTTTCACAACCGTGCCGGCGGCGGGAACAGGCAAGCCTTCCAGATCGAGACCCGTGCCGTTGCTGACGATCTCATGATCGGTGAACGGATCCCATTCGCCATTCATCATTTGATCGCGGCGCTGCTTGACCAGATCGAGAATCTATTGCGGGATGAG
>BQMV01000045.1 GCA_022181005.1 Anaerolineaceae bacterium
TTCTGTCGCTATCGAAGGCTGGGCGCCACGCGAAGCGCTCGCTTTTCATGCAACCGCTCAAGCCGTTTTTCCAGATGTTTCCATTCGGTCAGGGGAGGCATTTCCTTCAGTTCCTCCATCGCTAAAGGCGGCTGATTTCTTGAACTGGCTCGCTGCCCCAGCCCCACCGAATTGGATCTCTTCCACTGTGTGGAGCGCGTTGCAAGCAGAATCCCAACAGAACATCATGAACGGGATTCGCAACGCCGTGCAGGAACGGCAAGCACAATGGGATTTATGGCTTGCCAATGTGTCTGCGAACGGGAGGCAAAACGAAGCGCGGATGGAGGAGTGGTTGGTCACGCTTCAGGGCGGAATGGATGTTTGGTCCCTTCGTGGCGAGAGGATATTCAAAGAAGCGGGTGAAGGCGGCGGACATCTGGGCTGGGCAGTGGAAAACGATATTATGCGTTGGACAGGTCAAGTCAAACGAAACGACAACGAGCCAAAGTACAAGATTTGGCATGAGGTCTGGCTGTATAAAATGGAAAAATTGCTCAGAGGCTGGTACAAGGCTGATCTGCTCGACCCGTATGTTTATCCAACCGACGAAGACGACCCGTCCGTCGCAAGTAACCTGGAGTCTCAATTTGACCTGAGCCAACCCCTTTTGCGATTGCCGGTCGATCGGGAATTTCAGGATGCTATTGACGCAGGCAGAAGGGGATATCAATATCTCGATGTATTCCGTGTAATCGACAAGCATGTCATCCATTTCAATTTGTGCGGCGAAATCTGCGTCGCTGCATTGACCGGCAGGGACGTGATTCCACTGTTGAACCAATGGAAGAATTCCTATGTCAGGGCGCCGGCGATCATTCGCGATCCAAAAGAAGGCACAAGTGTAGGCGATCTGAAATCCATGCTCGCGCTATCGAATTTTGTATTCGAGGAATATCGCTACTCGCCGAGTGTGGCGCTCACTTCTCCGCTGCGCCTACAGAAACAATTGATGGAGGGGAAGATGGCGATTGCGGGCGTCGGTATTTATCGATCCAACGGCAAGCTATGTGGAAATGAAACAGACAGCGGCAAGATCGCCCGTCATTGGGTTATCTTGGAGGATATAAAGCCGGTCGGCAATAGCGGGTGGGTGCGGCTGTATAATCCATTTCGGAACCGCGAAGAAATCTGCTCGTACAATATTTTTATTCAATCTGTTGGTCATTTTGGAGTTGGCTTGTGGGTGACCATCCCTGGCGGATAGCGGACCGATTCCAGTCGCTCATGTAGGGGAATGAACGATGGACATGCTCGTCAAACCTACGACCTGCTAGAGATGTTGTCTACATGTTCGATGAAAGCAAAAATGGATTGAGTTTGCTTTGACCTGTATTCATCCCGTCGCTGGTTTACCGCGCACATCTCACATGCCTTTGCCCTACTTATCACGCCCTTTTCTCTACTTTGGTAAAGTCATAAAAATCGCTTAAGGATTTATTGACACATCCGCAGTAGGAATGTATAATATCTCTCGCTTCTGCCTCAGCAATTGCAATCGCTGAGGCGGTTGTATGTCGAAAGACATCGAAATCACCCAGCTTCCCCGTCCGCAGGCGATGAGCGCGCAAGCTCCGCAGGCGCGCGGCGAAGTGAATGACTGGAGAAAAAATGAGATTTGCAATCGTTGAAAGCGGCGGCAAGCAATACCGCGCCGTCGAAGGGCGAACTATCGAAGTAGATCGCCTGCCCGTAGAAACGGGCAACAAGTTTGACCTTGACCGCGTTCTCCTTATGGCAGACGGCGATGAAGTCGCCGTTGGCGCCCCCACCCTGAGCGACATTAACGTCAAAGTTACGGTCGTGGATCATATCCGCGGTCCGAAAGTTGATCGCTTCAAATATCGCCCGAAGAAACGCATCCGCGTGCGCGGCGGGCATCGCCAACAGTACACGCTGTTGATGGTGGATTTCATCGGCAAGCCCGGTGAGAAGCGCAAGGTTGAAGAGCCGAAAGTCGAGAAACAGGCTGAGGCGGAAGTCGAAGTGGTTGAGGCTCAGAAAAAGCCAAAAGCGGAGAAGCAGGCTAAACCGTCGAAAGAAGCGGCAAAGCCATCCGCGAAAAAGGCGCCCGCGAAGAAAGAGCCCGCGACCAAAAAGCCGTCATCTAAAAAAACGGATTCGAAGAAGAAGTAAGAGGTAATCATGGCACATAAAACAGGCGGCGGGTCTACCCGCAACGGACGAGATTCAAATTCACAACGGCTCGGCGTGAAGCGTTACGCGGGCCAGTTCGTGCTTTCGGGAAATATTTTGGTGCGCCAACGCGGCACGAAAATCAAGCCCGGCTTAAACGTGAAGGTTGGCAAAGACGATACGTTGTTTGCGATAGCGGACGGCGTGGTGATGTACGACGTGATCCGCGGACAGAAGCGCGTAAATATCGTCGTTCAGGCGGAGGCATAACATGAAGCCCGATATTCACCCCACTTTCTATCCCGAAGCGAAAGTGACTTGCGCTTCGTGCGGTCGCACATGGACAACTGGCTCGACGAAAAAAGAATTCCGCGTGGACATCTGCGCCGAATGCCATCCGTTTTTTACGGGCGAGGCTTCGCGCTTACTCGACATCGAAGGTCAGGTGGATCGCTTCTACAAGAAGTTGTCTATCCGCCAGAATTATGTTGACCAGCAAAAAGTGAAAGAAGAGTTGAAAGGTTCGCCCGAACGCCCTATTGAAGATTTGGGCCTCGCGACTCGCGCGAATGAAGCGTTGAAGGCGGCGGGGATTACAAACGTCGGTCAGTTCCTCGAGAAGTTGAACGGCGGCAATGACGCGGTGTTGGCTATCGCTGGCTTCGGTCAAGCGTCGCTCACGGCGGCGAAGAAGAAACTCCGCTCACTGGGGTATGAACTTCTCGAAGCGGCGGCGTAATGTCGTTGTTCAGCAGGTGGTCTGCTGAACAATCAAGCAAATTGTTTGCAGATTGTATAAACTCAGGTAAACTTACAGGCAGATGTTTTCACATCTGCCTGATTTTTTAAAAAACTTTGCCGCGAATTTACGCGAATTTTTTCATGAGATTCGCATAGTTCGCGGCTGGGGTTGTGATTTCTCTCTTCGCAATGACACGAGGCGATATGCGTCATACACACGGTTCAATTGAGGTAGTCTGCGGTTCGATGTTTAGCGGCAAGACAGATGAGTTGATTCGCCGTCTCGTCCGCGCGACGATAGCCAAGCAAAAAGTGCAGGTGTTCAAACCTGCGATTGATGTTCGCTACGCTGTCGAGAAAGTGACATCGCACACAGGCTCAAAGTTCGACGCGATGCCCATCGAAAAAGCGACTGAGATTCTCAACAAGTTGGATAAAGACACAACCGTCGTGGGCATTGACGAGGCGCAGTTCTTCGACCCTGAGGTTATCCCTATTTCACGCGAGTTGGCTTCACGCGGAATCCGCGTCATCGCGGCAGGACTCGATACCGACTTCCGCGGCGAGCCGTTCGGACCGATGCCGATCCTCATGTCCATCGCCGAGGATGTGGATAAACTCCACGCGATCTGCATGGTCTGCGGCGGAGAAGCCTCGCGCACACAGAGACTGGTCAACGGCAAGCCCGCAAAATTTAACGATCCCGTTGTCATCGTCGGCGCGTCGGAGATGTATGAGGCGCGGTGTCGCGAGCATCATGAAGTGCCGCTGCGATAGTAAACAGGGAAACAGGCAGACACGGAGAGCAAATGCAGGATTACAAAGATATCCTCGCCGAAATACTAATTGACGCCGCCAAACTCCAATCGCGCATCGCCGAACTCGGCGCGGAGATCAGCGCGGACTACCCCGACGGCAATTTGCTCCTCGTGTGCATCTTGCGCGGCGGCGTGCCATTCCTCGTTGACCTGAGCCGCAACATCACCTCCCCGCACATGATGGACTTCATGGCGGTTTCATCCTACGGCTCGGGCAAGCGCGAATCGAGCGGCGCGGTGCGCGTCGCCATGGACTTGCAGATGGATATCCGCGACAAAGACGTGCTGCTCGTCGAAGATATTGTGGACAGCGGCAACACCATTGCGTCGGTGCTGGAACTTCTGCATGTTCGCCAGCCGCGCTCGCTCAAAGTCTGCGCCTTGCTCGATAAGGACGAACGACGCGAATCGATCGTCCCGATTCATTATTGCGGCTTTAAGATCCCTAATAAATTCGTCTTCGGTTATGGTCTCGATCTCGACGAGTATTACCGCAACCTGTCGTTCGTCGGCGTAGTGGATTTGGAGAAATACAAACTGCCCGATTAACAATTCGCCATTCATGATTGGGAAAGCCATGCAAGAAGATTCAAGTTACGCCGGTCGTTGGGTCGCCCGCATTCGCGGTAAAATCGTCGCGCAAGGCGGAAGCCCCGAACAGGCGCTTCGCGCCGCGCAATTCAGCCGCCACAAAGAAAAACTCGAGATCCTCTACATGCCGATTTCATTTACGCGTTCGCCTCTGCTGGGTAAAGTCCGCGACGCGCTGCCCGATGATAAGATTCACCTTGTCGGCGGCGCCGTGCGAGATATGCTTCTCGAGCGCCATTCGCACGACCTCGATTTTGCCGTCCCTTCGGGCGGCATCGCTCTCGCCCGCCGCGTTGCCCACGCCCTCGACGCCAACTTCATGATCCTCGACGAGGAACGCGACACGGGACGCGTCATTGTGATCGGCGAAGACGACTCGCGCACCTATCTCGACTTCGCAACCTATCGCAGTGGAGATCCTTCGACGGGCTCAGGACAGGCTCTCGAAGACGACTTACGCGCCCGCGACTTCACAATTAACGCCATTGCTTATGATCTTAGAAATGACGCATTAATCGACCCGCTTAACGGCGCGGAGGATATTCGCGCAAAAATTATCCGCGCTTGTTCGCCCGCGTCGCTAACCGACGACCCGATCCGTATTTTGCGCGGAGTGCGGCTCGCGGCGGCGCTCGATTTCAAAATAGACCTTGCTGCGCGCAACGCAATGAAAGAAGCCGCGCATCTTCTGCCGAACGTCTCGCCCGAACGCCAACGCGATGAGTTATTCAAAATTCTCGAGGGACCCAAGCCTGACGCATCCATGCGCGCGCTGGAGATGCTAGGCATTTTTCCACACATGATGCCCGAACTCTCCGCCATGAAAGGATGCGAGCAATCTCCGCCGCATGTATACGATGTGTGGGAACACACGCTGAAAGTCCTCGGTCATCTCGAAGCGATCCTCGCCGCGCTTGAATCAGACTCAGGCGGGGACGATCCGTTTCTGAACGCGCTCACCTCCGCGCTTGGGAAATATCGCGAACGATTTGCCTTGCACTTCACCGACTCGCTCAACGCCGACCGTTCCGTCCGCGCCGCGTTGTTCTTTGCCGCGTTGTATCACGACGTTGAAAAGCCAGCCACAAAAACCGTAGATTACACAGGGCGTATCCGTTTTTTTGACCATGACGTGCAAGGCGCGAAGGTCGCGTCCATGCGCGGGAATAAGTTCAACCTGAGCAACGACGAAATTCAGCGCGTCAAAAAAATTATCTTCAACCATATGCGCTTCCACTTTTTCACGATGCAATTGGAGGAAAAGAAGCAGGAGCCGGCGCGCAGAGCGATTTACCGATTCTTTCGCGACGCAGGCGAAGCGGGCGTAGATTTGATCCTGCTCGGTCTCGCCGACCTGCGCGGCACACGCGACCGCACCCAAACGATGGAAAACTGGAATGCCGCGCTAGACACTGCTGAGATTTTCCTTGAAAATTATTGGGAGAAGCGCGAAGAAATCGTCGCTCCGCCACGCCTACTGGACGGGCGCGAGCTAATGAAAGAACTCAATTTACAAGCCGGGCGCGTTATCGGGCAGTTGCTCGAAGCGATTCGCGAAGAACAAGCGATTGGGAACATACAAACGCGGGAACAAGCGCTGGAATTTTGCCGAAGATGGCTCGATAACGACTCTCCTTCAGCGGCAGAAGCGGCGCTATAAAGTCTCTAAGACAGCGCCGCCCGCCCTGCCGAATCGCCCCCATGCACGCTATTTAATTCATTCCGTTTGATCAAACGATTGATATGCGCCACAAGCACATGAGCAGACGTGGGCTTGGTGAGGTAGTCGTCTGCGCCGGCGTCTAGAGCGCTGGCAATAACGGCAGGGTCGTTCAGCGCGGAAAGGGCGATGATTGGCACTCGACTGAACTCGCGCACTGCCCGGCAGATCTCCCAACCGTCCATATCAGGCATCATCAGGTCAAGCGTCACTAGATGAGGTTGACTTTCACGGATATATTTCAACCCCTCGCGACCGTTGTTCATAGCGATCACGTCGAAGCCTTGCGCTTGAAGCAATAGGGCAAATAAATCGGTCACAGAGGGATCGTCGTCAAGGACAAGGATTTTAATCGTCATAGAGTTCTCACGGGCGTTCATTATATCGAAGGATAGACGCGCCCGACTTTGCAATGGCTTATCAGTTGAAGCGCAAAAAAGCTCTTCCGGCGCTCTTCTTCGTGGTACACTTCGGGCGATTTATGAATTTTAGATGGAGGCTAGAATGGCAACTTGGGTCTACTTATTCGACGAAGCGGCGAAAGCCGAAAAATATGCGGGAACATGGGAAGACGTCCGCGCCCTGTTAGGCGGAAAAGGCGCAGGATTGCTCGACATGACGCGCGCCGGCGTACCGGTTCCGCCGGGCTTCACGATCACAACAGAAGCCTGCAACTGGTTCCGCAAAAAAGGAACGTTCCCGCCCGGCATGTGGAAACAAACTCTTGACGCGATGAAAATGACCGAAAAAAAAGCGGGGAAAAAGTTCGGCGATCCGAACAACCCGCTGTTGGTTTCATGCCGCTCCGGCGCCAAATTTTCGATGCCGGGCATGATGAACACAATTCTTAATATCGGTTTGAACGATCAGGTTGTGGAAGGCATGATCCGGCTGACGGGCAATCCGCGCTTCGTATGGGATTCGTACCGCCGTCTGATTGAAATGTTCGGCGCAACCGCGTTTAATCTTGACGATGAGCGCTTCGAACATCCGATGGCAGAACACAAGACCAGAAAGGGTTACAAATCCGACACGGAAATGACCGCCGAAGACTGGCAGGAGTTGGTTTCAGTTTTCAAGGATGTCTTCAAACAACAAGTTGGGTTTGATTTTCCGCAAGACGTTTACAAACAATTGGAATACGCCACGAAAGCCGTGTTCGAATCGTGGATGGGCAAACGCGCCATTGACTACCGTCGCGCCACCAACATCTCCGACGATCTCGGTACGGCGGTCAATATTGTAACGATGGTCTTCGGCAACATGGGCGACGATTCCGCTACGGGCGTGGCGTTCACCCGCAACCCGTCTACCGGCGAGAAGAGCATGATGGGCGAATATCTCATCAACGCACAGGGCGAGGATGTGGTAGCGGGCATCCGCAACGCGGACCCTATTGAACATTTGCACGACCAATTGCCGAAAGCCTACAAAGAATTCATGGCAATCACCGCGCGACTCGAAAAACACTACAAAGATATGCAAGACGTCGAGTTCACGATCGAGCGCGGCAAGTTGTGGATGCTCCAAACGCGCAACGGCAAACGCACGGCGAAATCTGCGGTGAAGATCGCCGTGGATATGGCGAAGGAAGGCTTGATCACAAAAGAAGAAGCGGTGCAGCGCGTTACGCCAGATAACGTAGACTCGCTTCTGCATCCTCAATTTAACCCCGCCGCAATAGAAGACGCTGAAAAGGCCGGCAAGTTCTTCGCCAAAGGCGTAAACGCCTCCCCTGGCGCCGCCGTTGGACAAGTCTACTTCGACGCCGACGCTGCCGAGAGAATGGCGCAAGAGGAAAACCAAGATACGATCATGGTGCGCCCATTCACCAAGCCAGACGACGTGCATGGCATGATCGCCTCAAAAGGCGTGTTGACCAGCGAAGGCGGCGCGACGTCGCATGCGGCGGTTGTGGCGCGCCAGTTTGGAATCCCATGCGTGGTCGGCGCCTCTACGATC
>BQMV01000046.1 GCA_022181005.1 Anaerolineaceae bacterium
ATATCCGTGAAAAACATATCCGACGGCGGTGACGATCGCGATCGCGATCGCATCGCTAATGGCTAACGCTTTTTTCGACATTATTTACCTCCAAGAAATAATACAAATGTCGCTATCGCGCAGGCGACTATTCCGCCCACTGCTGCAAGCATCAAAACAACGCGCGCGCCGCTTCCCGCATCATGCGCAAACGGATCGTTCTCAATCGCGGATTCATACGGCGCGTTCTTTGACGGGTCGCGCGGCATAGCCGCTGCGATCCGAGTTACCGCGTCTTTTGCCTCTTTCAAGCCGATGCCGTATTCTTCGCGATAAATTTTTATGGCTTCGATCTGCTTGCCTTTGGCGAGCATAGATCGAATCTTGCTTTCGAGAACGGGATTGTCAAAGTCGCGCGCGCTTGAGGGAGGTCTGATCACTTCCATTCGCACCATCTCCTCAATCGCTCGTTTCGCTTCCGCCAGATTAACGCCTGTCGCGTCGCGATACACTTGGATCGCTATAATAATTTGTCCTGCATCAATCAATTCATGAATCTTTTGAACGTGCTGGGGTTGTAAATTCGGCATAACGACTCCTATGAAAACGGCCGGGGCAGACGCGCAAATCTGCTCCTGTGGATTTATTCTTCCTTCCTCAACGCGGGGAACAACAACACCTCGCGGATGGAATGTTTATCAAGCAACAACATGGCGAGACGATCCACGCCCATGCCAAAGCCGCCATTGGGCGGCATTCCGTACCGCATAGCGCGAAGGTAGTCTTCGTCGAGCGGATGTTTCTCGTCGTCGCCTTCCGCATAATCGCGTCCCATTTCAATAAAACGCTGCTCTTGATCGAGCGGGTCGTTCAGCTCGGTGAAGGCATTGCACAACTCAAAGCCGGCGACATAACCTTCAAAACGTTCTACTGTCAGCGGATCGCCCGGAATAGATTTCGCCAGCGGCGAAATGTCGCGCGGGTAATTATACAAGAAGGTCGGCTGGATTAACGTCGGTTCGAGAAATTCACCGAGCAGAAAATCAATCAACTTACCGCGCGTCGCTTTCGGATCGGGAGTTTTGTTCGGATGTTTCGCCCTGATCGCCTTGAACAAATCCTCAGCAGATTTACACTCATCGATATCAATGCCGCTGGTTTGCCGAATGCCCTCGCGCATTTCAAGCCGTTTCCACGGAGGCGTTAGGTCAATTTCATCTTCTTTATACTTGATCTTCATCGTCCCCAACGTTTGTTGCGCGGCAAACGCCACCATGCTCTCGGCGAGTTCCATCACTTGCACATAATCCGCGTACGCCCAATAAAATTCAAGCTGCGTAAATTCAGGGTTATGTTTAAACGACACGCCCTCATTGCGGAAGTCGCGCCCGATCTCATAGACTTTTTCGAGATTGCCGACAAGCAGGCGTTTCAAATACAACTCGAACGAGATGCGCAAATACATATCTTGATCGAGCTCATTGTGATGGGTCATAAACGGGCGCGCCGCGGCTCCGCCATACAACGGTTGAAGGATGGGCGTTTCCACTTCGAGAAATCCTTTGCCATCCAGAAAATCGCGCAAGGCTTTGACGATCGCGGCGCGCTTACGAAACGTCTCGCGGACCTCGGGATTCACCGCCAAATCTGCATAGCGCTGACGCGCGCGCAATTCGGGTTGCTCCAGCGCGGCATGACGGACGACAGTCCCATCCTCGAGAGTCTCATCTTTCGCAGCCGGCAATGGGCTAACCGCTTTGGCGAGTATGCGAAAGTCGTGAACGTGAAGCGTCGCTTCGCCGCTTTTCGTGCGAAACATCACGCCTCCAGCCTCAATAAAATCGCCGAGATCAAACATCTTGTTGAAAAGGTCAAGACGCTCTTTACCCACTTCATTAGCGCGAAGAAATAATTGAATTTTGCCTGCGCCATCTTCGATGTGCGCAAACGAAATTTTGCCCATCGTCCGCATCGCGCGGATGCGACCCGCAAGAACGGCGCGAACTTCCTTGCCGTCTTTCTCAGCGGCTTCAAACGCGGCGATCGCTTCGGCGCTGAGGTGCGTGCGTTGGGCGCGCGTAGGAAACGGTTCCACGCCTTCTGCGCGAAGTTCTTCCAGCTTTTGCAAACGGATTTTTTCAAGTTGAGTGTAATCAGCCATCATATCACCACAGAGTCAATCTTAAAGAATATGCGCAAGTATACAAGCAGATAGGCGCGTAAGGCAAGCCGTTGCGCGTTTTTGCATTCGTCGCTTCCGCGCTAACGAAAAATAAAACCCCGCGCAGGGGCGGGGCTGGTATCGTCATTCTTGAATCTATCCAATTTTCAAGATTTTTACATTATGCGCTCCGCCGGGCGTCTCGACTTTTACACTATCGCCGACCTTATGGTTTAAGATGGCTTTCCCAATCGGCGATTCATTCGAGATCTTTCCCTCGCGTGGGTTGGCTTCCGCCGCGCCGACGATAGTGAACGTTTCTGCTTCAAAGTTGCCTTCCTTGATCGTCACTGTCGAGCCGAGATGCACAATGTCATTCTTCTTCTTGCCTATGTCTTCAATGATCTTGGCGGTCGCAAGCAATAAGTCTAATTCCTGAATGCGGCCCTCCACAAACGCCTGTTCATTCTTCGCGGCTTCATATTCGGCGTTCTCAATCAGTTCGCCGCCCTCCATAGCCTCGTGCAGACGATCGGCAACCTCCTGCCGCTTAACAGTCCGGAGGAAATCCAATTCATCCTGAAGTTTTTGATAACCTTCTTTAGTCAGAAAATTGTCAGCCATCTCTGTTTCCTGCCAATATGATTTTGTCCCGCAAAGCGGGACAAATAAATCTTCTTAGGTTACTTTCCTAAAAAGCGGGCATACTATATCATGGATTGACGGTCAATACAAGTAAAATTTGAACCTGTCTACTCATATCGGTATGTGCGAATTCCTCGTCGTTTTGACCAGTAATTTCGAAGGGATTCGGTTGCGATCGCAGGGGCATTAAAGCCCTCTCCCAGCGCTGGCAATTGAGACGCATACTGCAACGTCGCTTCGCTCCAGCAAGCGAGGCTAGATTCAGCGATACTGACAACGGTCTCGCTCATCTTAGTCGTTTTGGCGGCAAGTTCCTCCGGATTCAAGAGGACGTAAGGCACGTCTATTATATACAGCAGCGATCTTCTCAATAATTCGGCGGCGCGGCGTGTGAGCGCGTGATCCACATGCGATCCAAGCCCAAGTTGGCAGACCAGCGTATCGTCGAGATCGAGGCGAGCAGAGATGGCGGAGGCGACTTGCATAGGATAATCAGCATCGGCTTCGTGAATCGCGCCAAAGACGTCGGAAGGATAAAGCCAGTCGCCATTTCTATCACGCCGGTAGATGCAATCTACAAAATCGAAATGAACGGCTTTCGCGCCAAGAATAGACGCGGCTGACCGATCTTCCTCGCGGCGTTTACGAACGGTTTCTTCCGCAGAAGAGAATCCCCATACGGAATGAAGCGTTTGTGCAAACGGAGAACATTCACGCAGGTGCGGATCGCCGCACATAATCGTCCAGATTTCAACAGGAATGCCCGCTTGCGTTTGTTCATAAATTAAGCCGCCCGCGGAAAAGACGGCGTCATCAAGGTGTGGAGAAAGGTAAATCCAACGCATTGGGTAATTTAACTATAGACGCATATGATAGGTTATGAGTTAGCGCTCGCCTGCTCGCGTCTTCTTTGAAAGCGACTTCTTCGCCGCAGGCTTCTTTTTAGCGATAGCCTTTTCTTTTACCGATTTTTTCACAGTGGGTTTTACCTTACTAGCTTTCGTTTTCTTTCCACTCTCTACTTTCTTCCGCGGTTTTTTCACCTTCGCAGATTCTTTCCTCTTTCCTCTTTCTTCATCCTTCATCCTTCCATTTTCTTCCTTACCCCCAAACATCTCCTCCCACCTCACGGACATGGACTCCACACCCGTGCCGTTCAATGCGTCGCAAATCACTTTCCACTCGCCACTTTCCACAAACCGCCAATCCATAAACACATGATGCTGATACGCGTGCAGTTCAACGTACAGTCCCTTGCTCCAGAGTTCCTCGCACGAGCGGATGTATTCCAGGCGCGTGACGTAATCTTTGAAAATGACAAAGCCTTCAAACGGAAGTCCCAATGCTTCCGCCAAAGATTTCTGTCTCAAATCGCCAGTGGATTTATCGAGATATGCGGCGGAGGTTTTGATCCAGCCTTTGGTGTCGGCAAAACGGTTGTGATAGAGGACGAGTCCGCGCTCATCTTGGTGGATGTTTGAATAGGCGAAAACATTTTCGTCCACGTGACCGCTGGAGGCGAAGAAGTCGAAGAGGTAGAAATTTTCCACGTCGGCGAACAGGTAGCGGCGGTGAAGAAGCGGGAATATCTTCCAATCGTGTCCTGCGATCAACCCTTCGTTCGGTGTTTCATCCCATTTCGGCTTGCGGAACTCCATCCCATACTTTTCACGGAAGCCTTCCACTTGTCCGTGACCGAACATCGGCAAGCCAGGCAGTGTGGATAGCACAGTTGCGATGCCAAAATATTTATCGCCGTCGCCGAATTGTTCGATAGCGGTTTTCTCGTCGGGGTTGTTCATGAAGTTGACGTACCGCTTGAGAATTTGCGGATCGAACTCCAGCGTGTTCTTGATCGCGGCGCGATATTTGGCGTTGTCTTCGTCGCGCAACATGTGCATGAACGCGGAGTTGTACACGCGGTGCATCCCCAACGTGCGGACGAAATATCCCTCGAGTAGCCAAAACGCTTCGGCGAGGAGCAGAGTGTCTGGGACTTCCGCCGCGACGCGGTCCACGACCTCGCGCCAAAACTCCTGCGGGATCAACGCGTCAAATTCGGACCTCGTCATGCCTCGCTCTGCCCGTGAGGGGATCGCGCCGCCTGAGCCTGGTTCGGGGAACCATAATCGTTGAATGTGTTTCTTCGCCAACGTCATCGCCGCGTCGAATCGGATGACGGGAAAATTGCGCGCGACATGCAAAATCGTTTGGATGATCGCTTCGCGCACTTCAGCTTTGGTGTAATCGAGTTGCGCGGTATCGTTCCACGGGAAGGACGTGCCATCGTTGCCGTGATAGATGTAGCGCACGTCGCCTGTGAAGTGGTCGCGGCGTTGAAAGACCACAGCCGCGTCGGTTTTATTATAATAATGATCTTCGAGATAAATTCCCACGCGGATATCGTCGGAAAGATTTTCAGACTTGAACGAATACGAAGGATATGGCGAATAGGGTAACGACAAGAACCAATCGGGATGTTCGCTCACCCACTGCGAGTCGATGCCCATGTGGTTGGGAACCATGTCGGCGGACAGGCGAATCCCTCTCTGCCACGCGCGAGTTCGCAAATTCTCCAATGCTCCCCATCCGCCCAAATCTTCCGCGATGTCGTATGAAAACAATGAGTAAGCAGATGCAACCGCGTCCGCGTCGCCCATGCGCTGTTTGATTCGCTGACTAGCGCGACTCCGCTCCCACAAGCCGATGAGCCACAAACCCGTGAAGCCACGATCACGCAGGATGTCCAATTCTTCGTCAGGGATTTGATCGAGAGTTTTTATCCAGCGACCATATTTGCGGGAGAGTTGTTCGAGCCAGACGTAGGAGTTTTTCGCGATGAGAATTAAGCGCGGCATCCAGTCTTTATCGGGACTGTATCTTTCATATTCGGCATAATCGCCGCCTGAATAGGTTGCGACGGGGATGTCCGCTTTGAAATCGCCGTGTGCGAGTTGATGGCGGAGAGTCTCTTCGCGCAAAAAATCCATGCCGCGCAGGAGGCGTGACACAAACTCCTCGCCGAGCAGACCGCCCCACTTTTCGAGGATGAATTGCAGTTGACCTTCGAGTGAATCGGGAAAGGCTTCGGCGGGCGCGCGCAGGATGTCGAAAAGCGATTTAGATGAACCTGAAACACCCGCGTTGTCTTTTGCAATTTTGGCAAAGAACACGTCCAGCGCGGCGATCAGATTCTTGTAAGCGGTTGGTTCGAGCGGCGCATCGTCCACGAGTTCGAGCATGGGACTCACCGCCGGGTTGGCGTTGTGCGTGAAGACGTAGATCAATTCTTCAACCGACTTGACCCGCCCGTTCGTGAGTTTGGCGAGATACTCGTCAACTTGTTGCTCGCCGAGATACACGCTTTCAGGCGGAAACTCCGCGACGAATTTTTTTTGCGTGCGGTCAATCGAATCCGCGCCGACTTGCTCGCTGGCAGAGTTGACCGCGGTGTTCATCACCGGCGGCGGGGCGAATCGCCTCACGAGGGCGCGCAGAGCCTCATCGACAAGGGCTAAAGCATACAGTTCGGAAGCAGGCAGAGGATATGAACGCAATGCGTTGATCTGAGCGGTAAGTTCTCTCGCGGAGGCGAAGTCGCGAAAATAGATATCTCCGTCGTCGTCGAAGAAATCTGAAGAAAATCCATAAAGATCGCGTGAAATTTTTGTAATGCGCATATCGCAATGATAACCCCATTGAATGATTTCGAGTATACTTCGCGGCGATGACGCCGCAACTATTCAATTTAATTGCATTGATAATTCTAGCCGTGTTGCATTTGCCAGCGCTGGCTCAGTTGCTCGGTCGGCGCGCCGGGCAAGACGCCGCCGCTGCGCTCTTCTCCGTCTATTTGATCTTCAATATGTTCTTAACCGCAGCAGAAGGGTTCTGGCGCGGAGGGCAACTTACGCTTAACGCTCAAACTGCGTTGGGCGCGCAAATTTTTGGCGCATTTATCCTATCTATTCTAGCGTTTATCGCCATTCGGTATTTTGTACGCAGATCCGTCAGCGGATGGATTATCACAGGCGTTCTATGGGGCGCGATTTTCTTCGTCATTCGATTAAATCTTCTACAGACAGGCGAAACTCTATGGACAAACGGAAATTTCACGCTCGCTTCCGATCAACTTGCATGGATATGGCTCGAAATAGGTTGGGCGATCTTTACGTTTGGCGCGTTCGCCAATATTCGTTCAGCGCATAACCGTTCGCGTCAGCCGTTACTGCGTAATCGTCTCAATTACTGGACGCCGGTATTTTTGCTAATTCTCATCAACGACGTCCTGCTCTTCATCGGACTCGGCATTGCCGGCAATCCCCTACGCCTACTTGCGGCTGTTGTCGGCGCGATGATCATCGTAACGCACGATCCGCCCGATTTACGCGAGGTCGCGCGACGCATTCTTACGTATGTCATCACTACGCTGGTCATCCTCATCTTTTATATCGCAGGAACGACCGCTTCGCAAACTGTCTTCAATGCCTTGCCTCTTTACAATCCGCTTTTGGTGGGCGCAGGCATCGCATTAATCCTCGCGTTAATCTTTACTTCCTTGCTCGCCGCCGTACGACGCGTAGTAAATAGATGGTTTAACCTACAAGAATTTAATCCCAGCCGCACGCTGCACGCCTACAGCGAACAAATCAGCAACATCCTCGATATGCAACGGCTTGCCAGCGTAGCCGTCGGCTTGATCATTGAAGCAATGGACATTTCACGCGGCTTTCTTTTTCTAGTTGATTCCGATATCGTCAACGGCGAAAAACTCTACCGCTTGCGCGCAGTGCGCAATCAGGGCGAACGACAGATTCGCATCGTCGCATTGAGAAACGATCATCCTATTGCAAAATATTTTGCGGCGGAACAACGCCCGCTCCTTCAATACGACCTTGAGCTTCTTCCCGCCTTTCGATCTATCACTCAACCAAACCGGGAATGGTTAA
>BQMV01000047.1 GCA_022181005.1 Anaerolineaceae bacterium
TGATCTGCAACGCCTCTCCCGCTCTACCGCTCGACAGCAACACCTGCGCGCGTTGATTCTCCGTAGTGGCTTCGCCTTGCAAATCACCGATCAATTGTTTAAGATGTTTTGCGCGGTCTAACATTTCCAGCGCTTCGGCAGAACGCGCTTGTAAATGATAGATCGCCCCCAACGCGTTGAGGATTTTGCCCAATGTGAACACATCGCCGGCGGATTGCGCCGCATCGAGAATCCCTTCGTAGGTTTCGCGCGCCTCATTAAGCTCGCCCTGGTCGAAATGCAAACCGCCAACATTGCCTTTGATGCGAAATGCAGTTCGCAAGTTACCAGCCAGCAGAGCCGCTTCCTCCGCTTTGCGCCAGTGGGATAGCGCGGCGGGGATGTCGCGGCGGATGTGCGAAAGGATTCCCAGCGTGTTATGACACATGGCCCACACGCCAGACGTCAAGCGAACTTCGCGATGAGCAAGCGGTTCTGCCAGAACGAGGGCACGGCTTGCGATCTCTGAAGCCTCATCAAGACGGGTTTGCATCAGCCTCACGGTGCAGCGAACAGCCAAAATCTCGGCAAGCAGGCTGGAGTCTGGAGTCGAAGCGAGTCCACCCTCCGCATCGTCACACAGTTGATCGGCTTCGGGAACTTTCCCGCGTTGCAATAAGCAGCGCGCCAGTTTCAACGCGATGGAAACGCTCTCTTTGCGAGGCGAATCCGTTTTAAGCGCGATGGCAAACGCCTGACGAAAGTCCGCTTCCGCTTCTCCCGCGCGGCGACCGCTCATCAATAATTGTCCGCGTTGCGAGAGGAGTTGCGCTTCGTTTTCAGGCGCGAGGTTCTCCGATCCTCGGGCGCGCTTCAACAGGTCGGCGATCAAATCAGCGGCGGTTTCACCCTGCCCTGTGGAATCCCAGCGCAGGATCGAATTTTGAATTAGATCAATCACCTCAGCCGCGTTTGCCGCCTGCGCAAAGTGATACAACGCCTCAATAGAGTGCGGCGTCAGCGCTCGCAAATGACGCGCGACAAGCAGGTGGATTTTGCGATGCAATTCTGGCTTGGCGCGCAGGAACATCTCAAGATGTTCCTGCAACAACGGATGCAACCGCGCTTCGGCTGAATTTTCTATAAAGTGGCGTCGCTGCAACAACGCGAGGATATCGTTGAGCGTAGGCGTCAACTCTTCCTTGCGCAATCGTTCCGCGAGTTCCACATCCAGCAGATTTATCGGTTGACGGACAACGGAGACCAGCGAAAGCAGGTTCAGTGCGGAGTCGGGCAGGTCGGCAAGCGCGCTCTCCGTTAAATAGGATGCGATCTCGCGCTGCGCGGCAAGTTTTTCCACATAAGTTTTTGCCTGCGAAGGATTGCGAAGCAGTTCCACGCCTGCCAGCGTCAACAACATGGGGTTGCCCTGTGTGATTTCATACAACGACCGCATGGCTTTATGAGGCGGCTCCAAACCCCGAGCGCTCAGGCACGCGCGCGATTCTTCCGCGCTCATACCGGTTAACGCAACGAGCACGGCGCCCTCGATGGCGCTTCGCTCACGCGAGGCGAGCAAGAACTTGCACCCGCTGTTGCGGATCAATGTTTCAATCGGCGCTAACGAAGGGAAACGCGCTTGAATGTGATGAAATTCGTCAACGCAAATAAACGGACGAACCTCGCGCAGACGCTCAGCAATGAATTGAATCCTCGCTTCGAGGGGCAATGCACCAGGTTGAGTGAAGAGCGCGGCATCTTCCCATCCGCGCGAAACGAGAAACAATGCCAACTGGCAGATAAGCGTTTCAAGCGGCGAGATGTCTGCCCGGCTGACCGTATGCCAAAACACAGGTTGGTTAAAGCCGTAGGCATCCCTCATGATCGCGCCACAGAGCGTGCTTTTTCCGATACCGGGAAATCCAAACAGTAAAACAGCATGGCTTTCACGAAATGCATCTTGAATGGCGTCCATCACAGACTGTCGAATAATCTCCGAGCCTGTTTTTGGCGGGATCGCCTCTAGCGCGCCCATTTCATCCACCTGAACATCCCCTGCATCGTCCGTTTTTAAAGATAGGAGCGCCAACTCAACAAGTCGCTTCGCCAGTTCGGGTTGCTCCCCCAACCCTAAGGCGGGGATGAAGCGCGCGCGCACCATTTCAAGGTCAGGCAAACGATGGTTATGCTCAAGACGCGAGATTTGCGCTTCGCCGTAACCGACCGCGAGACCAAGATCGCGCTGACCGAGCTCGGCGCGCAAACGAAGATATTTCAGAAACGAGCCGAAATCGTTAAAGCCCAGTATTAATTGGTCAGGCATGGTCTGATTTCGTTTCATGCAGAGATTATACAACGCTCAAAACTGGAAAATTATGTCATGTATTTTTGCACCGCATTTGCTATGCTATGAAAAATGCACACCCGGCGCGTCTATCGCAGGTTGAGTCAAAAAAAGGACGGGAGCGGTTGGCAGGTTTCGTGGAGCGAAGTCCCTACCGAGCCGTCCGTCACTCGCGCGGATTCGCATAAGGAGAAGCCAATGAAAAAACGATCCATCCGCTGGGGATGTTTTCTGGGAATCCTGCTCGTCCTCTTCCTCGTTGTTGGAGGAGGCGGGCTGTTGCTTGTACGGTCGAACCCGCCCGCCTTCGAGCAACCGTTGGATTCTTCCATTGTTGTTCTCATCACTTCTCCCGCCAGCGGAGAGGAAGTGAGCGCAGGCGATTATGTTTCCGTCAGCGCGCATGTCGCGCCCGACTCCATCGCCGGCATCGAACTGTTCGTGGATGGCAAGCCGTTCGGGTCGGCAAACCCGCCGGATGCCGCCGCGTGGACGTGGCAGGCATTTACGCCCGGCGTTCACACATTCACCGCGCGCGCCACCAACGCCAAAGGCGAGACCGGGAATTCACAGACCGTTATCGTCAATGTTTTGGCAGACAGCGGCGTGATACAGGTATTTGCCGGGGAAAATCAAACCCCAAATGAGATCGGTTCGGGGTACGGCGCGCCGCCTGAAGAAATACAAAAGGCGAACCCAAAACTTGACCCGAACGCCCCGTTGACGGATGGGCAACCGGTGAAGATTCCCGTTGGGCAGGGCGCGCCCGGCGGAGGGTCCGCGCCGGGAGGCGGGCAAGGCGCCGGATCAGAATTTATTCCGGTCTACGTTTCATGGACGTTCACTCCCCTACAACCCGTTGACGATTCGTATTGCTACACATCCGCTGGAAACGGCATCTGGGAAAAAATGCCGAAGCCCCCGTTTAGTTTTTTAGACGACAGCATTCCGTACGCGCAATTCGATGTGATCTTCCCCAACCAAACGGGGGTCATTCAAGCGCAGTGCTGGGGCTGGCTTGCCGGCGCATTGAAATTCCTCGGGCAGGGAGAATCAAAATTCGACGTTCTCAATCCTTCCGCGGAGGTGACGATCAGCGGCGAAGGATTTGTGTTGAAAGGCTTACCAAAACTCCCGCCGCTCAAGGAGGATAAATTTTTAGGCGGGAACAGCGTACCTCCGCCATACGCGCTTCGAGAACCTTCCAACGCGGCAGATTGCCTCGCGCATGGAGACCCGATCGTGGCGGGATTCTTATGTCCCGGGATCATGAACGCCAAGGTGAAACAAAACATTATTTTGGAATGGGAATGGAAGCCCGAAGCCTGCTGGCCCGGCTTTTGTAAGTATAGCGCGACTGAAATTGCCGGGTACGGCGTGTATGAGATTGACCCGGCGACTCAATCGAAAAAATTTCTGGCAGACGTTCACCCCTCCGCCATGCGGGTCGCCTTCCTGCCGCTGCCGTGGGGAGCAAAATGCTACGGCGTGGAGGCATACATAGATTACCCCGGCATGGGCGTTTCGGAAATGGCAACGTATTGTCCCGGGCAACCGACCGCTGCGAAAAAAGTAACGATCACGCCGGCGGCGCAATGGCTAACCACCGGCGGGCAATGGATTCAAGACGGCGACTGCGACGATTACGGCGAGACAGATACCTATAAATATAAGAATCAAAACAACGGTTTCGGCAACCAAAACGGGCAGGTCCTTGTGGGTTCGTACATCGTGGATGACGATGACTGTTATCGTGAAGGACACTATTCCGCAGGCGTCAAATTCGATATCAGTTTAAGCCTGCCGCCGAACGCGGTCGTTCAAAACGCCGATCTGCGATTTTCAACGGCGTTCATGAACTACGGCGCCACCGGCGTAGCCGCGCCGAAACCCGCCTCATGCATCAGCGCCATAGGCAAAGCAAAAAAAGATTGGAGCGGGCTGAGCGCGGGCATACATTTTGCAAGCAGCCCCTCGTTGACGTCTCTAACGTATAACACCCCTCTTACATCCATGTCCAATTACATGAATCAAGCAAGCGTGACGCAGGCGGTGGTTGATTGGATAAAGGATCCATCCAGCAATCACGGCTTCATCCTTGTGCCAGCCGCCGCGCCGTATCCATACGATGATGGGTCCGGCTCATGCCTCTCCGGGCTGGGCAACTTCCAACTGGATATTTACTATTTTGCCCCATAGGGCAGGGAGAAAATAATGAACGCAAGAAAAAAACTTATCATATTCCTGTTCGTCCTTGCGTTGTTTTCGGCGTGCGCGCCAACCTCCGCCGAAAACAACGGGCTGACCAACGCGCCGCAAGCGTGGTTCGATGCGCCTCTACCCGGGACGATCCACGTTCCGCCTAACCCGTGCCTCATCGTCGCGCATGGCGCGTCGCCGGCGGGCATTTCGCAATTCGAGATTTCGATCAACGGCGCGAACGCTCTTGCCCTCCCCAGCCCCGATACGAGCGGATCGCTCGTCACCCTCACGCAAGACTGCGGAGTGACCGAACCCGGCGAATATTTTCTGCAACTCCGCGCGCAGGATAACGCCGGGAATTGGTCCGCCTACGCGGAGACCAGCCTGATCATCGAGGGCGGAACTTCAACCTCCACGCCCGCGCCCACTTCAGCGGACTGCATTGACAAGTTGGATGTCGTATCCGAGTCCCCATTGCAGAAGTCCCACATGTTGCCTGGACAGCAATTTACCAAAACATGGACGATTCAGAATACAGGAACTTGCGTGTGGAACGCAGACTATCGTTTCGTTTTTACCGGCGGACCGTCGCCATCCGAGGGCGGCTCGCCCATGAGCGTGTCGTTGGATTTACCTTTCGGCTCTCTTGTATCCGTCCCGGTGCCTCCCGGTCAGCAGGTTATCATCCCGCTCCCTCAAACCGCGCCCTTGACGGATGGCTGGTACGTGGGCGCATGGAATCTAGTCGCTCCGAATGGCGGCAAGATACCCATCACATACGGCGGCGGAGACTCGATGCCAAGCCTGTATGCGGATATTGTAGTCCAAGCCGGAACTCCCACGCCTCCGGCTGGCGCTATCACAGTAGAGCGCATCTCCACGAACCTCGTCTACATCGGCGGCGCAAACTGCGGTCCCACAGAGGTCACTTTCGTGGCGCGCGCTGTCTCGCCTAACATCACAGCAGTTGTGTTGTTCTATCGCTTTCAAACAAACAATTCCTCGACAGAGTTTCAGGGCATTGCGATGAACCCCATGGGCGGCGACCTGTACGAGCGGACGATCAACCCCACGTCCGCGTTAGGAGGCGCAGTTCCGTTCGACGCGGCGACACTGCAATACCAGATCGTCATCCAGCAAACTGACGGCGATACGTCCATCCGCACACCGGTATTTTCCGACATTACCGCGCAAGCCTGCGGAGGCGGCTCGACCTCCTCCTGTTCGCAATACACCGACAAACGCGCCTGCATCTCCAATGGCTGTAATTGGGTGGAGATTCCCGGCGTGGTTCCGGTCTACGAGTGTCGCGACCCATGAACATCGCCGACAAACTGGCTGTCCCTGTATTCGTCATCGCCGGCGGAATGGCGTATGCCGCCGAAGAATTCGATATGCCGCAACTCATTCCGCTTGCGCTGGGACTCTTCGGCTCCTTCGGCGTTCTGCTGGGAATCGAAACGTTCGCCAATGGCGAGATCAGGCTGTTCAACCGGCGGCACAGCAGGCGCGAATATTTTTCCGGGTTGCCCGCGCGCTTGTTCGGCGCGATCATCTTCCTGTTTGGGGCAGGCGTTGCGTTGTACGCCTTTCTCGAATGGACGAGTCCCGGCGCGGCAGGCGGTTATCTCTCAGGTCTGGTTGGGTCTTCGCGCGGATGGGGAATCCTGCTCGTCGCCTTTGGCTTTTTCACCCTGCTCTTCGGGCTGATCCGCTTGATCGCCGGTAGCGGCAGGCATCCCGAAGAAAGAAGCGGAGCCGTTGACTTTGGATATCGCGCGCGCGGGCTGGTCAATATCGCCGTCAGCCTGATCGCATTGGCGGCGGGAATCTGGTTGATGGTGAAATGAGGCGCCACGCCCATCCGCGCGACGGCATCAACGAGGAGACAACATGAAAAAAAGATTTTTCAGCCTGCTCATTCTGCTTTTCCTTACCACTGGGTGCGCTCTTCCCAGCGCAACGCCAATTCAAAATCCATTACCGCCCACGCCAAATTTTCCTCCCGTTCAATCCACGAGCGCTCCCACGGTTTCAGGACCAGCCGATATTATTTTCATAAACGGCGCGATCCTCACAATGGAGGAAAGCAACCCGACCGCGCAGGCAATTGCCATTCGCGGAGGCGCAATTCTCGCCGCAGGAAACGATTCGGAAATATCCGCTTTACAAGATTCGCATACGCAAGTCGTTGACCTCAACGGCAAGACCCTCATGCCCGGCTTCGTGGACGCGCACAGCCACACGTTCAACGAACGTTTACTCAACGGTCAAGACCCCCTGCCCGATCAGCAAACGACGATCCAATTTGGCATCACCTCTGAGGGCGAATTTTATGTGGATGAATCGATCCTCAACGAACTGAAGTCGTTGGCAGAAGCAGGCAAATTGCGAATGCGCGTCAATGCCTATCTCTTATACACAAACAACTGCGGCGAGAGCCTCGGCGATTGGTGGAAAGCCTACCAGCCCAATCAGCAGATCGCCCCAAACCTTTACGTTCGCGGCATCAAAATATTCAGCGATGGCGGCTCGTGCAAAGCGCCTGCCATGAGCGTGGACTATCCCAGCGGCGGCAAAGGGGACTTGTTCTTCACACAGGATCAATTAAATCAAATCGTGGCGGAGGTGCAAGCCGCGGGCTTCCAAGCCGCCATTCATGCCCTCGGAGATCGCGCGCTCGAGCAGGCGCAAAACGCCATTGCGTTCGCATTGAACGGACAGCCCAATACCTACCGCCACCGCATCGAACATAACGCCACGATCCGCCCCGAACTTCTCCCGCGTTACAGCGAGATCGGCATTGTTCCCGTTATCTTCGGCGCGTACAGCACCTGCATCCGCGCCACCGGCGAGAGCAAGAAATTTAAATACATTCTCGGCGAAGAGTACGGCGCATGGGACTGGCCCTGGCGCGCGCTGGTGGATGCAAATCCCGGACTTCCAATTGCATGGCAGTCAGATTACCCGATCTTTCCAACGAACAACCCGCTGTATCATTTATGGGGCATGGTCACGCGCAAAGAGGTCAACACAGACGGCTCCATTTGCGATCCGCCCGACTGGGTCAAAGTAGGCGCGCTCCGCGTCGAAGAAGTCCTGCCCATGATGACGCGCAATTCCGCATACGCATTATTTTTTGAGGATGAAATCGGAAGCCTCGGATCGGGCAAATTC
>BQMV01000048.1 GCA_022181005.1 Anaerolineaceae bacterium
AGATAAGGCCACGTGACTGGAGTTCAGACGTGTGCTCTTCCGATCTATCGTTGCCATTCAAGCGTTGGGCGGTTGGCTTGAAGAACCCATGCGGTTCTTTTCATTTCTCGGCACGCAAGACTTCTTCTTTCTCGTTCTTCCGCTGATCTACTGGAGTATTGATGCGCGACTTGGTTTGCGTGTGGCGTTCACGCTGCTCGCCAGCGTAAGCGTTAACTACTATCTCAAATTGTGGTTCGCGGGTCCGCGTCCGTATTGGGTCAGCGAAAACGTGAAAGCGTTATCAGCGGAAACATCGTTTGGAATGCCCTCCGGCCATGCGCAACATGCGGTAGCGGTGTGGGGCACGCTCGCATCGACAAGCGCTAGATTTTGGAAGTGGACGGCTGCCGCGTTGATCTTCTTGATCGGGCTTTCGCGTTTGTACCTCGGCGTGCATTTCCTTCACGATGTGCTTGCGGGATGGATAATCGGCGGCGCGTTGCTGTGGGCGTTCTTGCGTTATTGGGATACGGTTGCGGCGTGGCTGCGAACGAAATCGGCGCGGCGGCAAGCGGCGTTGGCGTTTGCCGTTTCGATTGTGATGATCGCGCTGGGATGGGTCAGCGTGAACCGGTTGGCGGGGTACGTCTTTCCTGCCGCGTATGAAGCGAACGCGCTTCGTTCTTCCGATGTGACTCCTGACCCAATCTCGCTGGAAGATATCTTTACCGCGGCGGGGACGTTCTTCGGCATGGCGGTTGGCGCAGCGTGGATCGCTTCGCAAGGCGGCTACCGAGCAGACGGTTCAGGCGGGAAGCGCGCGTTACGTTTCTTTGTCGGTTTGATCGGCGTTCTGATCCTATGGCGCGGTTTAGGTATGGTCTTTCCGACGGGCGAAAACCCAATTGCGTATTTACTGCGTTATGTTCGTTATGGCTGGGTCGGCTTTTGGATCATTGGCGGCGCACCCTGGATGTTTTTCCGCCTCAAATTGGCAAATGCGCCTGAAGCGTAGCGCGTTAGTTTGATATAATCTCACCTCTGCTATTTCTATCTATTGGAGAGTATCTGTTTCAATGACTCTTGAACGCGGCGTGTTGCTTCATAAACGTTATCGCATTTTGGAAGTTCTCGGACAAGGCGGTATGGGTTCAGTTTATCGCGCGGTGGACGAGAACCTTGGCGTGGATGTCGCTGTTAAGGAGAACCTTTTCACGACGGATGAATATGCGCGCCAGTTTCGGCTTGAGGCTGTGATTCTGGCGAATCTGCGCCATCCCAATCTGCCGCGTGTGACCGATCATTTTGTCATTGGCGACGAGGGGCAATATTTGGTGATGGATTATATCGAAGGGGAACATGGAACGTCAGGGGAACATTACAGAAGACGATGCGATTCTGCTTGGCGCGGCGATCTGCGACGCGCTTTCCTATTTACACACACGCAAGCCGCCTATTTTGCACCGCGATCTTAAACCGGGCAATGTGAAGATCGCACCCGATGGACACGTCTTTTTGGTGGATTTTGGTTTGGCGAAAGTTTTGCACGGCAGCCAAGCGACGACGACCGGCGCGCGGGCTATGACGCCGGGCTATTCTCCGCCTGAGCAATATGGCACGGCGCGCACCGATCCGCGCACCGATATTTATTCGCTCGGCGCGACGCTGTATGCGGCATTAAGCGGCGTGATCCCTGAAGATAGTTTAGCGCGAGCGATGGATAACACGCAGTTGACGTCGTTGCGCAAACGAAATAATAAAATTGCGCGCAAACTGGCAAGCGCGATCGAGAAAGCGATGAATGTAGATCCTGCCGAACGCTTTCAGACGGCGGATGACTTTAAAAAAGCTTTGTTAGGATCGAAAGCGAAAACGCAGCATTCGACGAACGATTACATTGTTCCCCCGCCTCCCTCTTCAGAGCCGGATTCACAGAAAGCCATTGAGGCAGAAGCGGCTTCTAATCCGTCTGAGAAAGAGGCGCCGGTCTTTAAGCCGCCGCGTAAACGAAGAAGTTGTTTGGGGCGTTTACTATCCACAGTATTTTGGCTCTTGTTGCTTTCTGCGGCTGGAATCGCTGGATTGGTCTATTTTGCGCCGCAGACGATTCCGCCGGCGGCGATGAATCAATTGAATGCGCTGCCAATTCCATATCTTATCCCGACCGTTTCTCCAACGCCGTTCCCGACCCTTCTTGCGCCGTCTGCGACTGAATTTCCGCTAGCGACGCCGACTATAGCTCAAGCGACCGTCACGCATGCGCCGACCGTTCGTCCAACCAACACGATCATGCCGACAGCGGATACGGCGCCTGTTGTCAGCCCTACTGCGCTAGGCGGAACGTTCGGTCAGATTGCGTTCGCTTCCGACCGCTCTGGGATTCCGCAAATCTATATAATCAATGCAGATGGAACGGATGTGCGCCCGCTCACAGATATGAGCGAAGGAGCTTGTCAACCCGCTTGGTCGCCCGATGGCTCGTTATTAGTATTCGTCTCGCCATGCCGTGCGCGCGCCGAGTTCTATCAAAGCATAACTGCTCGTTCCAGCCTCTATGCCGTCAACCCGGACGGCACGGAACTGCGTTCGCTGACGATTACGCCCGGCTCTGATTTTGACCCCGCTTGGTCGCCGGATGGGAGACGTATAGCCTTTGCGTCAGAACGCGACGGTCAAAAAGAGATCTATGCTCTGACAGTGGCTTCAGGGACGGTAGTTCGATTAACGACTTCAACGTCGGGCGTTGACAATATGCAGCCTTCATGGTCGCCAGACGGCAAGTGGATCGTTTACACCGTGAAGCGGTTTGGCGCTTATCAAATTTGGATGATGAGCGACGTAGGGAGCGACAACGTCCAACTGACGCGCAGCGGGCAAACGCTATGGGATTACCAGCCGTTCTGGTCAATTGATGGGACGACTATTTTCTTCAATCAACGCAATCTGCAACCGGGACGTCCATGGCTGATGAGTCTTTCATTTGCAAACTATGCGGCGAACGCGCCGGTTCGTTTGAACCTTCCTACGCCGATCGAAGACGTTGAGTTCTCGCCGGATGGGTTATGGATTATCTTTGAAAGCGCCAGCGAAAAAGAAGGGCGAGGCATATATATCTCTTCAGTTACAGGCGGCAACCGCGCGCGCTTAAGCGCCGGCAAAGGCGTGGACTTTGACCCAAGCTGGCGACCCGCTCCGAAACCGTGACCGCTCTCGATGGAAGACAACGCCCGCCGTGCAACAGCGGGCGTTTTTTCTTACATACTTCTTATTTGACTTCCCTTTTTGCCTCGTTTATCATTGCTTCGCGTTGAACAGCGTTCTTGATCGGAGAGCGCCGCTTAATGCGAACCGACTGCGCGACCAAAGACCTTACTCCCGCTGAGCGCCCGCGATTCTATCGAATTGACTTTCCCGCTGAACCGGTTAATTTGAAGCGGATAACGGGGCGTTGCGCCTACGACGATTCTCGCAACCTATGTTGCGGCTTAAATTTTGAGCGATCTGACCGACGATAAATTCGCCGATTAATGCAATAATCTTTAATGATCAAACGATGAGAGTGTGATATATGACTAAGAACAAAGCACATCCATACAAACAGGATACCGAAGACACGCTGAAAGCCGAAGAGCAAACGCAACCGGAGATCGAAGCGCTGCAAGATCAGTTGGAAGAAACTAAAACGAAGTTAGCGGAAAGCGTTCAAGGCTGGCAGCGCGCTCAGGCGGATTTCCAAAACTATAAGAAACGCATCGAACGCGATAATGAATTGATGTATGCTTCAATGAAGAGCGATATCGTTAAGAAGATATTGCCTGTGTTGGACGATCTTGAACGCGCAATACAAAATCGCCCGGCGGACGATGCATGGGGACTTGGCGTAGACTTGATCTTACGCAAATTCCAAAATATTTTGCAAGCGGAAGGCATTAAGCGCATCGAAGCGACGGGCGCGGAGTTCGATCCGAACTTCCATGAAGCGATTTCGCATGAACCGAGCGATGAGGTGGAGAGCCATCATGTGATTGAAGTGGTGCAAAATGGATATACGTTAGGAGAGCGCGTGATTCGTCCAGCCTTGGTGAGGGTGGCGCAATAAAAAATCGTGTCAGGTGTCACGTGTCAAGTTTCAAGTTGCTTGATGGGTGATGGAACCTGATACCTGAAACTTGACACTGGAGAACTTAATCATGGCAAAAATTATCGGTATTGACTTAGGTACGACAAACTCCGTCGCGGCGGTGATGCAGGGCGGCGAGCCTGTTGTGATTCCGTCGGCGGAGGGCGAGCGACTCGTCCCGTCGGTTGTGGCGGTGAATAAAAATGGCGAGCGATTGGTTGGGCGTGTGGCGCGTAATCAGGCGATCACGAATCCGCAGAACACGATTTTTTCAGTGAAGCGCTTCATGGGGCGTAAGTCTGACGACCCCGAAGTGGAACGGACGCGGAAGCGCGTGCCGTACGCAGTGAACGGCGCGGACAACGGCGACGTGCGCGTGCAACTCGGCGAGAAAGAATATTCGGCTCCTGAAGTTTCAGCGATGATCCTCGGCAAGATCAAGCGCGACGCGGAAGCGTATCTCGGTGAAACCATCACGCAGGCGGTTATCACCGTCCCCGCGTATTTCAACGACGCGCAACGTAACGCCACCAAAGACGCGGGCAAGATCGCAGGACTCGAAGTGTTGCGTATCATCAATGAGCCGACGGCTTCGTCGCTGGCGTATGGACTCGACAAAAAGAAAAATGAAATCATTGCGGTGTACGACTTGGGCGGCGGCACGTTCGACATTTCGATCCTCGACGTGGGCGACGGTGTGTTCCAAGTCCGCGCGACGAGCGGCGATACGTTCCTCGGCGGCGACGATTTCGACCTGCGCATCATGGATCATCTCATCGAGCAGTTCAAAAAAGACAGCGGCATTGACTTGCACAACGACCGTCAGGCATTGCAGAGATTGAAGGAAGCCAGCGAAAAAGCGAAGATCGAACTTTCAACCACGATGCAGACCGAGATCAACCTGCCGTATTTGACGGCAGATGCGACGGGACCGAAACATTTGGTAATGACCCTCACCCGCGCCAAACTCGAACAACTGACAGCCGATCTTGTAGACCGTACGATTGCTCCGCTCAAACAAGCCTTGTCCGATGCGGGATTGCAAGCGAGTCAGGTCAATGAAGTGGTGATGGTCGGCGGCATGACGCGTATGCCTGCCGTGCAAGAACGAGTCCGCGCCTTCTTTGGCAAGGAACCGCATAAAGGCGTGAACCCCGATGAAGTTGTCGCGGTTGGCGCGGCGATTCAGGCGGGCGTGCTGGGCGGCGAAGTGAAAGATATTTTGTTGTTGGATGTCGCTCCGCTCTCGCTCGCTATCGAGACGTTGGGCGGAGTCGCCACCACGCAAATTGAACGCAACACGACGATTCCGACTCGCAAGAGTCAGGTGTTCTCGACTGCAACCGACAGCCAGACACAAGTTGAGATTCACGTTCTGCAAGGCGAGCGCCCGATGGCGGCAGATAACAAGTCGCTGGGCAAATTTATCCTCGATGGGATTCCTCCCGCGCCGCGCGGCGTTCCGCAGATCGAAGTGACCTTCGATGTGGACGCGAACGGCATCCTCAAAGTCAGCGCGCAGGATAAAGCAACGGGACGTTCGCAACACATCACGATCACGGCTTCGTCGGGTTTGTCTGATGCGGAAGTGGAGCAGATGAAGAAAGACGCGGAATCTCACGCGGAAGAAGATCGCAAGCGCAAGGATTTGATCGAAGCGCGCAACCATGCCGATAATACCGTCTACGCGGCGGAGAAGGCGTTGCGCGAGTTCGGCGAGAAAGTCCCTGCCGAGGTCAAAACTGAGATCGAGACGAATGTCGCCGCGGTGAAGAAAGCCGCAGAAGGCGAAGATGTGTCGGCGATCAAATCGTCCACAGACGCGCTAGGGCAAGTGATTCAAAAGATTGGCGCCAGCGTCTACGAGCAGAATCAGGCTCCAGCGGGAGGCGAAGCGGGTTCTTCATCCAGTGAGAATCCTGATGTGGTTGAGGGTGAAGTCAAAGAATAATGTCTTTGCGAGGAGCGTTCGTTGCGACGAAGCAATCTCATGTAAACAGGAGATTGCTTCGCCACTTCGTGGCTCGCAATGACATAATGAATTTATGAGCAACGATTATTACGAAACCCTGGGCGTGGGACGGAGCGCGAGCGATGACGAGATCAAAGGCGCGTTCCGTAAACTCGCGCGCCAGTATCATCCCGATGTGAACAAAGAGCCGAACGCCGAGGAGAAGTTCAAAGAGATCAACGAGGCGTACGGCGTGCTTTCGGATTCGGATAAGCGCGCGCGTTACGATCGCTTCGGCAAGGCGGGGCTGGGCAACTCGGGCGGCTTCCACGATTACACGTCGGACTTCGGCGATATTTTTGAGGATTTGTTCCGCGGATTTGGATTCTCGACAGGCGGCGGACGTTCGCGTCGGTCGCCGAGGCGCGGGCGCGATCTGCAAATGCAGATTACGTTGACGTTCGAAGAGTCGGTGTTCGGCGTCGAGAAAGAGATCGAGTTCCAGCGCGAAGAGACTTGTTCGCATTGCAACGGCAACGGCGCGGAGCCTGGCACATCGCCTGTGAAGTGCGCCACTTGTAACGGTCAAGGCGAAGTGCGGACTGTGCGCCAAACATTTTTGGGTCAGATGGTGCAGTCGTCCACTTGCCCGACGTGTAACGGACGCGGTGAGACGATTTCGTCTCCGTGCAAGACGTGTCGCGGAAGCGGGTTGGAGCGCAAGAAAGTAAAGAAGAAGGTGCAAATCCCTGCGGGCGTGGATGTTGGCACGCAGATCCGCTTGTCGGGAGAGGGTGGTCCCGGCGAGAATGGCGGTCCAAATGGAAGTTTGTACCTGATGCTGGATGTGAAGCCGCATAAATTTTTCAAACGCCGTGAGAACGATATTTTGTTGAATCTCGATATCAATGTGGCGCAGGCTGTCTTGGGCGCGGAAATTGAAGTGCCGACGATTGACGGCGATGAGAAGTTGAAAATCCCTGCTGGCACGCAACCCGGCAAAGTATTTCACTTGCGAAATAAGGGCGTGCCGCATGTGCGCAGGAGCGGTCGCGGCGACCAGTTGGTGCTGGTCAATGTGGCGGTGCCGACAAAGTTGACGAAAGAGCAACGCGAGTTGTTCGAGAAGTTGGCAGAGAGTTTGGGGACGACGGTCAAGCCGCAGGAGAAGGGGTTCTTGGATTGGTTGAATGAGGCGTTGGGGGGATGATACAGAGAGAGAATTGGGAGGATTGGAGAATTGAGGTTAGAGACTGGAGACTAGAGATTGGTAAATGGTCATTGGTAATTGGCGAGCGGATGAGAGTCCGCTCGTTGTGTTTTATAATGCGGGGACTTTTATGATGAAAACATTGATGCGAATTTGGAGAATATTTCCCATGTGGGCGCACACGCTCGCGGCGCGGATGTTGCGTCCGCGGTTTCGGGTGGGAGTTGCCGCGCTGGTCTTCGATGTGCAGGGCAAGGTGCTTTTGTTCAAACACACATATCGTAAGTTTGCATGGGGGATTCCCGTCGGTGGGTTGGAATATGGCGAACAGCCCGAAGAGGGAGTGATCCGCGAGTTTTAT
>BQMV01000049.1 GCA_022181005.1 Anaerolineaceae bacterium
CCCTGCTCTTTCAATCCGTCAATTTCCTGCGCGAGCCAATCAATTTTCGACATGGTGTTCTCCTGTTATTGATCTCGTCGGTGGTCGAGTAGGTCGAGCGTTAGCGAGACCGTATCGAGACCACCAGTATTCAAGAAAATTTTAATTTGATTCTTGCGTGCTGGTCTCGATACGTCCCGCGACGAGCATCGCGGGACTACTCGACCAGCGAGCTATGATCTTCAACATCCGCAAACAATCCCAATTCGATCATCGCTTCCATCACTTTTTGGATGGCTCCGCTTTTGACGATGACCGCTGTTGGACTTAATACCTCGCCCAAAAATTTTCCCGCCCGTGATTTTCGCATCTCTTCCAACACTTCGGGCTGACTCACCCGTAGGATGGTTTGAGTCTCCGCCCGCGCCTCTGTCCCGTTCGCCTCCCAGCGTTTGAGCGCCTTCACCAGCGGCGGCGGGACTTTGCTATCGGTATGCTTCACCAGCAGTGACAACAATTGCTCGGCTTTGAGTCCCTGCTCTTTGGCGTGTTTCAACGATTGAGCGGTAATGTGATATTTATATTCATTCCTGGTGGTCGAGTAGCCTCGTGCTGAGCGGAGCGATAGCGAAGTCGAAGCATCGCGGGGCGCATCGAGACCATGCTCATCCCATTCACAAAACCTCGCGATCTGATAACGAACCACCCGAGGCGCATCATTTGGAATTGAAATTTTGCCATTTGAGGAGACTCTAATCTTTCCTCTTTCCTCTTTCGTGCTTTGGAAAGAAGAAAGACGGAAAGAAGTCGGTTCTGTTGTTCCCTCTGCAATCGAAAGATCAACCCTTCCCAGCCCATGCAGGATATTGATGACGAATCGAATCAACGCGCCGTCCACTTCATTCCACGAGTCGAAGCCGCGCAGATATTGTCCGTCGGAGGCGCGTTTGATGAACCACGAGTCATAGTCACCTGCGGGGCGTTGGAAGTCGGGCTGTGATTGTTTGATGGCTTGGATGAAACTTGCCACGCTCCACCATTTGTTCGCAGGGACGGAGTTGATAAATCCGAGAATCGTATTGCGTGTCTCGCGCGGTGAGTTCATCCACTCGCCTTCGCAGACGAGACTCGGCATGAGTTTGAGTTCGTTGAACGAGTCGCTTGCGAGCCATGAGTCGTAAAGTGTTTTCAACGCATCCTTGCGTGGGGATTCGAGGAAGGTTTTGGCGGCTTCGGCGTTGACTTCTCCCTCACCCCTAGCCCCTCTCCCGCGGGGAGAGGGGGATATGAGATTTGCAGTGGTGAGCAATGCATCGAGTTGTAGGTCAAATTGCCAATCCGCCCGACTCATTCTCAGCGCGGCGAGCAGGGTGGTGGCATCGTCGAGGATGGAATCGTCGGCGGGAATCTCTGTCCCTTTTTCGGCGGGGGAGGCGGGACGACCGAGCGGCTCAGAATTTTTAACCGCTAAGCCCGCGAAGTTCGCTAAGTTCTTTCTTTCCTTCGACAGGCTCAGGACAACGCTTTCTTCTTTCATTAATTCAAACATATCATCGGGAATGTACGCGAACTCTTGCGAGCCTTTGTCTGTTTCAAAGAATGCGCGCGCTAATATGCCGCGATAAAAAAGAAACTCTGAGGTTGAGATGGGATTGCGATGCGGATGTTCCCTGTCGCGTTTGCCTGCGCCCATTTCGCGGATGTCGCCGAATTGACGTGTGAACGTCGCCCAGGCGATGCGCCCATTGGAGGCGATGAGGGCGGCGAGGGCGGAGTCCGCTTCGGAGGGGAGAGAGGCTAAATGGTCTGCGAGCAGGTTGAAGTCGAGGAGAGAAGCGGATAGTTCATCCCGCGCTGACTCTGAATCCGTAGAGACCAGTTCGAGTCTCCATAGATCCGCAATGATGCGGAGGTGTCCGATGTCTTGGTTGAGGAGGGAATGGATTAAGTCGGGCATATCTACTTTCCACTTTCTATATTCTACGGTAGAAAGTGGAAAGTAGGGAGTAATTACCCGCGCACAACTTTGAGCGCGCTAGGAAGGACTTCAAATGAAACGTTGCGAACGTCGGTGCCAAGTCCGGCGAAAATCTCACCGTCGGTGTGAATGTATAACGGACGATCTGCAGAGACCGAGAACTTCTTACACGTCCCCATTTTCACTTCTTTAAAGCGCCCGTGCGTGCCTTTCATGACCTCCGGCACAATGCGGAACATCATCGCGCGGCTCACATCGGTGATCATAGCATAGTGGAGGATGCCATCGTCAACTTTCGCTTCGGGGGCGATGAGGAAGCCGCCGCCTTCGCGCGGACCGTTGCACAGCACAAGATAGATAACTTTCTGCTCCCAATTTTCCGAATCGGTCTGAATTTTCATAGTAATGGGGTTGTGATCAACGACGATAGCTTGTATAACGGAAACCAAATACATTAGGAAGCCGCGCAATAAAGGCAGGCGATGCGAGCGGATCGTGACCATAGCGCCGAAGCCAACGCCAAGCGTATTATCAAAATATACTTTCCGCCCGTTGCCGTCCGTCATCAACGCAAGGTCAATCGTAGAGGCTTCGCCGCCAAGCGCGTGACGCAAGGCTTGATCCGACTGTTTGACCACGCCGATGCCATGCGCAAAGTCGTTGCCTGAGCCGACGGGGACAACGCCCAGAATCGGACGCTTCCCTTCCGGCGCTTGCATAATGCCGTTTACAACTTCATGAACTGTCCCATCGCCGCCCATAGCAATCACTCGTTCATATCCCTCCTCGCTCGCTTCGCGCGCCAACTCGATCGCATGACCCGGGTACACCGTTCCGCTCCACGTGACGTTGCCGTGTTGCTCGGTGATCGAGCGCAGGTCGCGTGCGACGCGCCAGGCGTTGCCCATGTCTGCCATGGGGTTGAGAATGATCTTTGTTTTTTGGGGCATGGAAGTTCCTCCGTGAAATGATGTGTTGTTTCAGATAAAGATACTTCGCTCGCAACAGCCGCCCTGCGCGTTGTCCCAGCGTTCTCGTAGGAAGGCTTTTATTGTTATAGATTATAACCCGCTTTAGCCGCCTACGTTCCTATTATCCGCTTAATCAGACATAGCGGCGATTTGGAACGTGCCTTGGCAATGCTCTTTTGCATAATAGAGAGCCGCATCAGCCGCTCGCAAAAGGTCCGATCCCGCTTCCCCATGGATAGGATACAATGCGATTCCGCCGGAGATTCCCAACTCCAATTTTCTTCCGTTCGGCAATTTATACCTAATGGCGTCAACAATCTCAGACACTTTCTTCGCGACGGTCTTTGCCGTAGAAATATCGGATCGCGTGAGAATCAGCGTCAACTCATCTCCGCCGTACCGCGCAAGAAAATCTGTCTGACGCGTATGACGCGCGATCCGATTAAAAACAATTTGCAAAACTCGATCGCCCACCAGATGCCCATACGCATCGTTAATAGATTTGAACCCGTCGAGATCCATCATGATAACGGCAAAAGAATAACTCTTCTGACGCGCGGATAAAATCTCCGCTTCCAAACGCGCATCCAGCGCGCGGCGATTCGGCAGACCCGTCAGCATATCGCTATGCGCCTGCCGACTAATTAACTGGTGCAGGCTGGCATTTGAGATCGCTACCGCCGCCTGATCCGACAGCAATTTCAGCAAGCGCAACTCAGCGGGAGAAAAGCCGCCGGTGATCTGACGCGACAGATTCATTACCCCCACAACCGTATCTCCAAACTTTAACGGGATGCCAATAATTGAGCCGCTCCAGTAGGGCGGAGCGGCGGCATAAAGCGGATGTTCGCGCATGTTCTCGACAACGACGACCTCGCCGCGCCGAGCGACCGTATACGTCAACCCGTTCGAGCGCGGGAACGCCCAAGGCGCGTTGCGCGTTCCGTCCAAATCAAACGCCACGCCAAAGGAAAGACGTTTATCTTTATAGAGAAAAATATTGACGTCGTTCGCCTTGTAGATTAAACGCATAACCTCCGCCACGACCATATCCAACACGGCAGATAATTCGAGGCTGGAAGTTAGATTCAGGCTCAATCTCCTCAACGCTTCAAGTTCTTCAGTTTGTTGTTTTAACAGGGAAAGCAGGGGACGATTCTCAATTAATTGATCCGCCAACTCCGCCGCCGAATTTTCGCTCTCAGGCGCAAATTGTGCTTGCGCCGACAATAGAACGTCCAGCAACGGCAACATCGCTTCAGCCTCAAGCGAAGCTGCTCCTCGCTCAATTAAGAGCTTACGAACCTCGTTCGATAGAACGCTTAGGTCTCGGTTCATACATCACGCATAGTTATAAGTAGAATCGCGCCGTTCATAAAAACTGCGCAGATCGCCTCCCCCGATATTATATAACCGTATCGTTGGAACGCTGAATTACATACTCATTACAGCCTTTTCAAAATTGATATGCTACAATGGAAGCAGCTTTATTTGTGGAAAAAAACGTGTCTTTCTCGCCTGCATCTATCCCCGCCACCCCGCTGCGCCCGCGCCGCCGCGCGCTCATCCTCGGCGCATCCGATGGGCTCGGCGCCGAACTCGCCCGAGCGCTTTCCAGCGACGGATATTCATTAGCGCTGATCGCGCGCAACAAGGAAAAGTTAGACGCGCTCTGTCGGGAGATCAATACAAACGGCGGAGACGCCCATCCCTACGCGCATAATGTAACAAAGTACGCTGAGATTCCCGCGTTGCTTCTCAAGATTGTCGCAGAGCTAGGCGGCTTGGACGCTGCCCTTTACGTTGCCAGCGTAAACCTCCCACCCGGCGGAATGGATAAGTACAACTTTGAAAATGACCGTCAAATGATCGAAGTGAATTTAATCGGCGCGATGGCATGGCTGACGCCCATCGCTGAAATGTTCCAATCCGCAAAATCAGGACAGATCGTCGGCATCTCGTCGGTCGCAGGCGACCGCGGACGGGTTGGGAATCCAGCCTACAACGCATCTAAGGCTGGGTTAACGACTTATCTGGAAGCGTTACGAAACAGGCTCACTCGCCACGGCGTGAACGTACTGACGGTAAAACCCGGTTTCATGAAAACAGAAATGCTCAAAGCCGCGGCAGGACCGACCCCGTTCGCCATCGAACCGTCTTTTGCCGCGCGCCATATTATTCGCGCAATGAAGAAGCGTAAACAGACCATTTACATCGCCCCAATTTGGCGTTGGATCATGCTCATCATTCAACATACGCCTTCGTTTATCTTCAGAAAACTCTCTTTTTAGCGGAAGCAGAAAGACGCCGCTCCTACAACGCTTATCGTTATGTTCTCTCCTTTTCATACATTCACAACATTTGAGAATTTCGGTCACTCGCTTCAAGCGTCTTCCTATCGCGTCGCCATTCAACGCCCAGACGATCTCTATCACGCATTTCAAGTTGCAAAGAAACTTGGCTTAAAAGTCGTCGCTCGCGGAACCGGCTTAAGTTATAACGACGCTTCACTTAATGGCGGCGGCCTCACGTTGGATTTACGAGGGATGAATCAGATCACTGCGTGGGACCCAGCTTCAGGCGTCGTACAGTGCGAAGCCGGCGTTACGCTTGAACAGTTGTGGCAGCGAATCGAACCCGATGGCTGGTGGCTTCCGGTCGTCTCAGGCACGATGAAAACTACGCTAGGCGGATGCCTCGCAACAAATATTCACGGTAAAAATAACCTTCAAGCCGGCGTGATCGGCGAACATGTAATAGAATTTACTGCAATGCTGCCGACCGGCGCGTTGGTGACTTGCACACCCAAAAAGAACGCCGATTTGTTCTACGCGCTAATTGGCGGCTTCGGCATGCTCGGAATTTTCACATCCGTCACACTGCAGACGAAACGCATCTATTCGGGGCTGCTCGTTGTAGAAGCGCGCCCGGTGCGCAACTTGCGCGAACATCTCGCCGACCTGCTGGAGAACGCGCCAAATTACGACTACATCGTCGGCTGGCTGGATACCTTCCCCAGCGGACAAAACCTCGGGCGCGGACAAATTCATGCGGCGCGGAATTTGGCTGAAGGCGAAGACTCACGCGCGCAAGAGACGCTGCAATTAGCCTATCAACGTTTACCCGACCGTCTGCTCGGCGTTATGCCAAAATCGTTATTGCATTATTTTATGCAGCCTTTTGTAAACAACCTCGGGTGGCGGGCGGTAAATTTCGCAAAATATATATCTTCCTTGCGGCGGCATACGTTTAAACAATCTCATGCCGCTTTTCATTTCTTATTAGATTACGTTCCTTCTTGGGAACGCTCATTCGGACGCGGCGGATTGATTCAATACCAGTCGTTTCTACCGCAAGAGACAGCGGAAGACGCCTGGCGCGAAATGCTCCGCTATTCGCAGCGACAAGGCTTGCCCTCCTACCTCGGCGTGACGAAACGCCACCGTCCCGATGAATTCTTATTAACGCACAGCGTGGACGGCTTTTCGCTCGCACTTGACTTCAAAGTGACCGATATAAAGCGCGCCAAGTTAGCGCACATGTTGCAAGAGTTCGACCGCATCGTCCTCAATGCGGGCGGACGCTTCTATTTCGCGAAAAACAGCGAAACCAACGCCGAATTAACGCGCGTGTTCCTAGGCGCTGAAACAATCGCAAAATTCAAGAAACTTAAAAAACGTTGCGATCCCAATAGAATATTAGAGTCGGATCTCTATCGCAGGGTTTTTACATAGAGATAAGCGCAATCAAATGAATATCGTTGTTGAAGACCTCGGCTTAATCGAATACGAATCTGCGTGGAAGTTGCAGAATCAATACGCGGCAGAGATCGCGGCAGGGCAGCGCCCGCCGACTCTTCTGCTCCTTGAACACCCTCACGTTTACACATTTGGACGGCGAGGGAAACAGGAAAATTTATTATGGGGCGAAGCGCAACTCAAAGAAAAGAGGATCGCCATTCATTGGGTAGATCGCGGCGGCGACGTAACCTATCACGGACCGGGACAGCTGGTGGGATATCCGTTGTTGCCTCTCGCCTCAGCCCTTCTTCCAACAAGCGAGGGAAGAATTCCGCAAGCCGACTATGTCGGCTACGTTCGCAAAGTGGAACAAACTCTTATCAATGCGCTCGCCAGCCTCGGGCTTGCGGCAGGGCAGCGCCCCGGGTTGACCGGCGTATGGGTGCAAGCCGACGTTCACTCGCGCTGTCCGCGCTGCGCGCCGGAAGATCGCAGAAAACCCGCTAAGATCGCCGCCATCGGCGTTAAAGTAGATGCGCGCGGAGTATCGCGTCATGGCTTCGCGTTAAACGTTAATCCTGACATGGAATATTGGGAGGGAATTATCGCGTGCGGTTTACAGAACGAACCGATCGCATCGTTGGCAGATTTGTTCACAGAGCCGCCGTCTATGGCGCGCGTGAAAGAAGAAGTGACTCAAGCCTTTCTGAATGTGTTCGGATAAATTCAACCGCTTCTCACGGATTCTCGCTGAGTCAAAAAAGGCGGCTGTCGCGCCGCCTCTCCAATCTATTTCCCTTTTCTATGTCCGCTCTTTCCCTTTGCCATTCGGCGATACGGCGGCATATCAATTACATAAATCTGACTCTTCGTCGCATCGAGAATCTTATTCCATAACCCGGAGTAATTGATCGCGAACGCCTCGGGTTTGAGCGTAGACGTGATAACGGTCGGCAAATGAGCGTA
>BQMV01000050.1 GCA_022181005.1 Anaerolineaceae bacterium
ATATAAACCCAGCCGAAGCGTGGCTTGCGCGTCCGTTAGATCAAATTCCGTAAAGCAAGCGCACAAGATACAGTCAGTGAAATCCGACGCATTGCAAGTTGGAGACTTCGTATTTAAGTGGGGGAGTCGCACCTATGTGATGGGCATTCTCAATATCACGCCCGATTCGTTCTCAGGCGACGGTTTGTTGCAATCTCCTGAAAAGGGGATGCGCCTTGCGCGCGAGCAGGCGCAATACTTTCTGGATAGCGGCGCGGATATTTTCGACGTCGGCGGCGAGTCGACGCGCCCCGGTTCTCAACCTATTACTGCGCAAGAAGAGATCTCGCGCATCGTCCCAGTTATTCGAACGCTTCGCGAACGCTTCCCCGGCGCGCTTATTTCGATGGATACTTCCAGAGCGGAAGTTGCCGAAGCGGGCTTTAATGCGGGCGCGCAAATTCTCAACGATGTGTGGGCGCTTCGCGCCGACCCTCAACTCGCTTCGGTTGCGGCGGCTTTTGGCGCGCCTGTGATCCTGATGCACAATCGCAGCAATCCCACGAGTGTCGAAGTCCGTGAGCGGTTGGGCAACGCGTATATTGGCTCCGAGTATGACGATCTGTTGGAAGATGTGAAGCGCGAACTGCTCGCCAGTGTGGAGATCGCAGTGAAGGCTGGGGTGGAGGAGACTTGTCTGATTTTAGATCCCGGCATCGGTTTCGGAAAGACGCGCGATCACAATCTGGAACTGATCAACCGGTTGGACGAGATTCGCGCATTGGGGTATCCCGTATTGTTAGGCGCGTCGCGGAAGTCGTTTATCGGCTTTACGCTTGACCTGCCTATGGATCAGCGGATAGAAGGAACGGCAGCGACGACCGCGGTGGGCATTGCGCGCGGCGCCGATATTATCCGCGTGCATGATGTGAAAGAGATGGCGCGCGTGGCAAAGATGACGGATGCGATTGTGCGTAAAGCGGGAAGGGCTGTGTAGCGTGAGCGCAAGGGAAAGTAAATGGGTTAACGCGGCGAACTTCTTCTTAATAGCGGGGCTGCTGATCGGAATTTTCTATTGCATCGTCGTCCCTTATGGCGCAGGCTTCGATGAAGAACGGCATCTGGTTCGCATCTATGCTATGTCGAAGAACCAATATCTAACGTTCTCCGGTTTGGACGTTCACCAAGAAGCGTTTCAATTATCGTATCAACGCAGGCTGACGCAAACCCCCGCTTTTGATATGTTCAGCCGCGAACAGTTCTCGCGGAGATTTAGCGACTCGGCTGACCTTCGTTACGGGCAAACAACTCAGTCTTTTTATTCGCCGGTTATTTTTCTGCCTCAAGCGCTGCTTGGAAGGATGCTATGGTGGCGATTTGACTTTCCGATTTTGCCGACGATCGTCTTGTTGCGCGTTGTCGGGTTGCTTATCTACTTGACGGGCGGATATTTTGCGATTCGTCTCATTCCTATCGGGAAGTGGACGATCGCCTTGCTCGCGCTTTCGCCGATCGCCATGTTTCAAGCTTCCACATTGAACGCAGACGGCTTTACGAACGGACTCAGTTTCGCATTTATCGGTTTGGTTCTTGGAATTTATATGAACGAAAAGCAGGGGGTTAAACCCGCGTCTTTATGGGCGTTGATTGCTTTCTCGCTATTGTTGGGAAGCGCAAAGCCCGGCGCGATCATTTTGTTTCCCTTAGCGTTGCTTATCGTTCGGCATCCATTTCCCTCTAAAAAATGGATTGCCTTCCTAGGCATTGCGTTGTTGGCGGCTGTTATATTTAATGTCGGCTGGTCAGCCTTCGCGACGAACGTTTCCGCGTTTGGGGCGGGCGGCAGACAAAGCGTTCCGCGCCAGATAAGTTCGTTGCTATCCGACCCGATGGGATTTATCGTTCCTCTTGCGCAAGGAATGGTTCTGACGTTTCCCTATCAAGTTCAAGGATGGATCGCTTCGTACGGATATGGGGCGGGCAAAGTCCCTGGCACTTTGTATCTGATTTGGCTGATCGGTCTCTGCGCGACGTTTTTTACCGAACCTCAACGCGCAACCATGTCGCGGCGGGTTCGTTTCTTTCTGATTGCGTTCTGTTTGTTTTGTTGCGCTGTTATGTACACGGTTGCCTTCGTTGCAAATTATGCAACCGGGGGCGTTCTCGCTCTTATAAAACATGGGCGCTATTACATCCCATATGCGCCGTTGCTATTTTTGGGTCTCTCGGGGCTGGTCGCGGTCAACGACAGGAAGCGGCGGTTGGCGGAATATGTCAGCGTTGGCTCAATCTTGCTAGCCTCCGCTTTTTATTCATTGGGTATATATACGACCTACTATACTTATTGCGGTTATGACGCTTATATGGGGAGCGCGTGCGTATTGCCCCTTTATAAGAACTTGGAAAAGGAAGACGCTCAACCTGTAAAAGTCTATCAGGGCGAAGAGGTTCGCCAGTCGTTTATCAATCAGTGCGGAAGATTACAGACAATCTCCGTGTATATTAAATCCGTGCCCGGAGAGTCTAGAGACAAATTGCAGTTTGTCGTATGGGACCAAAAGCATATTGCCGTTGCAGAGAAAGAAATCCCTTTCCGTGAGATTACGCAAGATGATTACTTAACGATCGGCGTAAACTTGCCCTCTGATGCGCGCGGCGGAGAATTTACGATCCAACTGACAGCGAACGCTCGCGCCCCGCGCAATGGAGTTACAGCGTTGCTCGCGCGCGGCGATTATTATCCCGGCGCGCCGACCCTTAACGGAATAGCGAAAGAGCGGAGCGACCTGTTGATCCATTATTCGTGCGCAAGCCCTTAAAGGAAGATAGCCATGACGGACGATTACGGGTGGGAACTCCTCAAACGCGGAATTCTTGAGGCGAAGACAGGACGCAGAGACGTCGCACTCCGCTATTTGGATCGCGCTGCCTACATGAGCCATGACCACGACGTCCTCGCTGAAACATGGTTTTGGATGAGCCAACTGCTTGACGATAAAGCCGAGAAGCGTAAAGCGTTAGAAAATTGCCTCGCGCACGATCTACAGCATGCGCGCGCGCGGCGCGCGCTGGCGATTCTCGATGGCAAACTCAAAGCGGATGAGATCGTTGATCCCGATCATCTGCCGCTTCCGCCGCAGGGATTGCAAACAGTGGACGCTCAGCGATTCGTCTGCCCGAAATGCGGCGGGCGGATGACATTCTCTCCCGACGGCCAATCGCTGACGTGCGAATACTGCTCACGCAATCAAAAGTTTGCCGCCCAGCCCGGCGGCGCCGATGAAAAGGATTTCATCATCGCCATGGCAACCGCGCGCGGACACGGCAAGCCGCTGAATCAACAAGTCTTTCATTGCGAAGGCTGCGGCAGCGAATTCATCCTGTCGCCTAATCAAATTTCGACAACGTGCGTGTATTGCGGTTCGCCTCACGTGGTCAACTGGGAATCGGAGAAGCAATTGCTCGCGCCCGATGGGATTATTCCGCATGCGTTCGATCAACAACGCGCGATTAAACATTTGGTCGAATGGGTGGAGAAAAACAAAATCAAGCCTGAAAAGAAAGTTGACCTGCCGCGCGGCGTCTATCTCCCGCTATGGATGTTCGACATCGGCGGCGAGATTCAATATACGGGTGAAGTGTACGAAAACGATAATGAACTGTTTGGGCAAGGTCTCCGCGAAAGGCGGGTGAAGCGCGTTTCTGATTCGTATCCCGTTTTGATTAACGATCTTCCGATTCCTGCCGCGCGAAAACTTTCAGGAGTGTTTCAACGCTTGCTCTCCACGTTTGAATATCGAACGATCAAGCCATATGAGGCGGGCTATCTTGCCAACTGGCCCGCCGAAGTCTACGACATTCCCATGGCAGAAGCTTCGCTCGACGCTCGCGCGCAAGCGCTGACAAAATATAAGCGCGACCTGCCTTTATTAATTGATCCCGTAAAATTACTCTCAACTTCTTCTGCAAATATGGCTGTCGAATCGTTCCGCCTCACCCTGCTCCCCGTGTGGGTGACCGAACTTCCCTTCAACGGGCGCGAGCATCTCGTGTTGATCAATGGATGGAATGGAACCGTGAAAAGCGACCTGCCCGAAAATGGCTCAGGCGGGTTGATGGAATGGCTGGGAGATTTGATCGAGGGATGAGATTCACGACAACACCATAATCCACTTTCTACTTTCCACCATCTTTCTTCTTTCGTCTTTCCTCTCGCAGTCTGCCTTCCTCCCTTCGACAAACTCACGACAAGCCTTTACAATTCCCCCATGCCCTCCACCCTCCCCATCCTGCGCGCGCGGCGGGAGCGACGACTTGCCAAGCAACACGCCAGCGACTCTCGCAAGCGCAGTCTCTTCGTCAGCGCGGGGATGATCCTTTCGTTGGCGATTGCCGCGCTCATTATCGTCACCGCGTTTGCGTATGTGAGCCTCACGCGCGACCTGCCCTCGATACAAACTCTCCCAATTCTCCTCAATCCTCCAAACGGATTGCTTCTTCAACCCACGAAAATTTACGACCGCACACGCGAACATATTTTATTCACCTTTGCGCCCGCCTTTGGCGCGATTCAGCCGCGTCGCTACATCCCTCTCAGCGACACGAACCCGCAACATCTTCCTCAATCCCTCGCCGACGCCGTCATCGCCACCTCCGATCCAAACTTTTACGATCATGCGGGCTACGACCTCACCACAATTACCAATTACGAATTACACGACACCCTCGCGCAACGACTCGTCTCCGACCTCCTCCTCTTCAACGAACCTCCCTCATTTCGCCGCGCGTTGCGTGAACGCATCCTCGCCGCGCAGATCACCTCGCAGTTCGGGCGCGCGCAAATCCTCGAGTGGTATCTCAACTCGGCGCACTTCGGTCGCTATGCGTTCGGCGCCGAAAGCGCGGCGCAACTCTATTTCGGAAAATCCGCCGCGCAACTTTCCACCGCCGAGTCCGCCATCCTCGCGGCGGTGAGCGACTCGCCCAGTCTGAATCCGCACGACGCGCCGCAGACCGCCATCGAACGCGGACACGAAACGATTCGGAAGATGTCGGCTCTTGGATTTTTATCCGACGAAGCGACCGCCAACGCGCTGGGAGAATCTCCCTTCTTTCAGCCTCCGCCTCCTCCCGACGTTCAGCCTGCCGCGGCTTTCGTCAACCTGCTCCTCGCCCAATTGGATTCGCAATTCCCCCGCGCGCGCATCGAACGCGGCGGCGTGACGATCATCTCAACGTTAGACTTCAACGTGCAACAGCAAGCCTCATGCGTGTCTGCATTTTACGCGGCGCGGCTTGCGGGTCTGCGCGATCCATCCATTCAATGCGACTCGTTGCGATTCTTGTCCGCACTGCCGCCTTCGATCACGATCCCCGATTCATCCGCCAGCGCGATCGTCACCGATCCCCAAAGGGGACAAGTCCTCGCGGCGGTCGGCGAAACGTTTGGAGGACGAGAGACGCCGCTGATTGGCGCGCACAAGCCTGGCTCCGCGTTAGATGCGTTGATCTATCTCACAGGGTTTACGCGAGGTTTGAGTCCCGCTTCGTTAATTTGGGATATTCCGGGCAAGACGGACGTCCAAAATTTCGACGGCGCGTATCACGGACCGATGCGTTTGCGGACTGCGTTGGCAAACGATTATCCCGCGCCCGCCGCACAGGTGGCGGCGCAAATGGGCGCCGAGAGCATAGATAATGTTATGTCGTCGTTTGGCGTAACGCGCGGCGCGGAACTCTCTTTGCTGGATGCGGCGAGCGTTTACGGCGTGTTTGCGGAACAAGGCGCGCTTTTTGGGCAGGATATAAACGGCAAGATCGTATCAACAACGATCTTAAAAGTGGAGGACAACGCTGGCGGCTTGTGGCTCGATTGGACGACGCCGCAAGCGAAGCCGATCGTCTCTCCGGCGCTGGCATATTTGGTGAACCGCTCGCTGAGCGATCTCAGCGCGCGCGCAGAGCGTTCTAGCGCGCTCAATGTCGGCAGACCTGTCGCTGTGAAGTTGGGTCAGACTGCCGACGCGCTGGATGCGTGGACGATCGGCTACTCGCCTTTGCGCGTTGTGGCGGCGTGGGTCGGCTCGCGCGAATCTTCGCCTCTCCTTCAAGAAGGATCGAGAAATAGAGAAGCGCATATCTCTGTTGAGTTGTGGAATGCGTTGATGCAGATTGCGTCGCAGAATCTACCGATGGAAGATTGGCTCCTGCCTGCGGGCGTTTCGGCGGCAGCCGTGTGCGACCCATCGGGTATGTTGCCGACTTCCGATTGCCCGAACGTGGCGCAGGAAGTTTTCTTACAGGGGAACGAACCTGTGCAAGCGGATACGATGTATCGTACATATGCGATCAATCATGAGACTGGCTTGCTCGCAACTGTATTTACTCTGCCGCAATTGATCGAGGAACGCACATATCTCGTCGTCCCGCCGGAGGCGCGAGCGTGGGCTGAAAGCGCGGGTGTGGCGATCCCGCCGACCGCCTATGACGTGATTCAGTTGCCGCCGCCGAATCCCGATGTGAATATCGCCTTTCCCGAACTGTTTGCAGAAGTAAGCGGTATGGTGCAAATTAGCGGAACCGCGGCAGGCGCGGATTTTGCATCGTATCGCGTGCTGGTCGGGCGGGGGCTTAATCCGCAGGAATGGATCGAGGTCGGCAGAGGCGATGCGCCTGTGGAAGACGATCTGCTGGTTGATTGGAATACGGCGGGGTTGAGCGGGTTATATGCTGTGCAATTACAGACGGTGAGAACCGATCAACGTGTGGAAACCGCTGTGATTCAAGTGACGATAAAGTAAAAATCGGGGCGGCGAAGTCATCTGTACGGCGCAACGGCATACTTGCGCAACGATGCCGTTTTCAGCGCATAGTTTGAAAAGGAGAAGACGCGCGATGAGTGAACTTCCTATCCCAGAGTTTTTTGACGCGAAGAAAGCCGAGACGGTTTGGCGAACGCCTTATGAAGAACGCGCCGGACAGGCGCGCGAGTGGGCGCGTCAACGCGGATTGCAACCCGCTTCGGCTGATGCGACCGTTGCCCGGTTGCTGCTGGTGGACGAGCAAAATACGTTTTCCATCCCCGGCTTTGAATTGTTTGTCGGCGGGCGCAACGGACGCGCCGCCGTGGAAGACACCGTTCGCTTGTGCGAATTCATCTATCGCAATCTTGCGAAGATCACGCATATTACCGCTACAATGGATACGCATAGAGCGATGCAGATCTTTCACGCCGTCTTCTTTGTGAACGAAGCGGGCGAGCATCCCGCGCCGTATACCGACATCCGCGCCGCCGAACTGCTGAGCGGCGTATGGAAGTTCAACCCCGTCATTGCCGATGAGTTGGGCGTTGCTCCAGAGTATGGGCAGCAAATGGCAGATCGGAAGAGCACACGTCTGAACTCCAGTCACGTGGCCTTATCTCGTATGCCGTCTTCTGCTTGAAAAAAAAAAAAATAAGA
>BQMV01000051.1 GCA_022181005.1 Anaerolineaceae bacterium
TACTTTGTCACTTATCATACCTTGTGTCCGTTCTTTTCATACTTATACTGCACCCACCGCGAGTTACTCTCTTTCCCTACACGACGCTCTTCCGATCTTACCTTCATGTCAATTCGCATCCGCGTTTGCCATCCGTCGCGGAAATATTCGAATGGCATCGTTGTTTCTTGCGCCATTTTTAGCCGTCGTTCTTTGGCTCGCCTTTGTAGTGTTGACGCGGTAAATCATCTTTTGTTTCTCACGCAGTTCAACTGCGTAAGAACGATACGCAATACGAACTACGGAGTGTTTATGCCCTCATCTGCCAAACTAACCCATTCCCTTGTTGACACTGCCATGGGACGCATCCCTGCCGACCTCGTGATTCGTAACGGTCAGTGGGTGTGCGTGCAATCAGGCGAGATCGTTCCGCAGACTGATGTCGCTATCAAGGACGGACGCGTCGCCTACGTTGGCGGAGACGCGAGTCACACTATTGGAAAAAAGACGAAGGTCATTGACGCGAACGGACGCTATCTCGTCCCCGGCTTGCTCGATCCGCATATGCACGTCGAGTCGGGCATGGTCACGGTGACCGAATTTGTCCGCGCGGTTGCGGCGCGCGGCACGACCGGCATGTTCATTGACCCGCATGAGATTGCCAATGTGTTTGGCTTGCGCGGCGTTAAGTTGATGGTGGACGAAGCGCAAAAGCAACCTATCCATGTGTGGGTGCAGATGCCTTCTTGCGTGCCGTCCGCGCCGGGGTTGGAAACGCCCGGCGCTACGATCGGACCCAAAGAAGTTGCGACTGCGATGAAATGGAAAGGCATCATCGGCTTGGGCGAGATGATGAACTTTCCCGGCGTGTTTATGGGCGATAAAAAAATGATCGAAGAAATGACGATCACCCATGCGGCGGGAAAAATAATCGGGGGGCATTACGCCTCGCCCGATCTGGGCATCCCGTTTCACGGCTACGCTGCCGGCGGCGCGGAGGATGACCACGAAGGCACGCGCGTCGAAGATGCGGTGGCGCGCGTGCGCCAAGGCATGAAAGCCATGTTGCGCTACGGCTCGGCGTGGTTCGATGTGGAATCGCAAGTCAAAGCCATTACCGAAAAGAAACTGGATTCGCGCCGCTTCCTATTATGCACCGACGATTCGCATGCGGGGACGTTGACCGGCGAAGGTCATATGGATCGCGTCTTGCGCCACGCCGTCGAGTGCGGGCTTCCGCCGATGACCGCGATTCAGATGATGACGATCAATGCCGCCGAACATTTTGGTCTGAGCAAGGAGCTTGGTATGATCGCCCCCGGTCGTTGGGCGGATGTGGCGTTGGCGAAGGATTTAAAAAACTTTGAGGCAGATGTTGTTATTGCAAAAGGAAAAGTCATTGCTGAAGGTGGAAAGTGGAAAGTGGAATTGCCAAAGACTTCCTATCCTGCATGGGTGAAGAATTCGGTGAAGTTGAAGAGAAAATTAAATGCGGAGGACTTTAAGTTGAAGGTTGAAAGTGGAAAGTTGAAAGTTAAAGCAAACGTGATTGGTGTGATAGAAAATCACGCAGGCACACGACATTTGACTTTCGACCTTCGACCTGAAAACGGCGAGATCAAAGCCGACGTTGCGCGCGACCTTGCCAAGATCGCCGTCGTCGAACGCCACAAAGCGACGGGCAAAATCGCGATGGGGCTCGTCAGCGGATTTGGATTCACCGCAAAATGCGCCGTCGCCTCCACCGTCGCACATGATTCGCATCACATGATCGTCGTTGGCACGGACGATGAAGCGATGGCGTTGGCGGGCAACGCGTTGGCGAAATGCGGAGGCGGGCAGGTCGTTGTGTTGGGCGATAAAATTATCGGTTTGGTCGAGATGAAGATAGCGGGTTTGATGTCCGTTGAGAAAGCGGACGTCGTCGCGCGTAAAGCCGAATCCATTTTGGAAGGATTCAAGATGTGTGGGTGCGAGTTGAACAACCCAAATATGCAATTGAGTTTGCTCGCGCTGGCGGTCATCCCCGAACTGCGAATCTCGGATAAAGGCTTGGTGGATGTGACGAAGTTCGATTTTATTCCCTTATTGGAGGCGTGATGGCGCATTTCCCATTCCAGCGTTTGCAGAACGATCTTGAGAAGCTCATCGCAAAAACGCCCGCCGGTCAGCGCTTGCTGAACGAGCCTGCGTTGGCGAAGCAACTGGGCGTTTCACGAGCGACGTTGCGCGAAGCGATGCGCACATTTGAAACGCAAGGACTGATTCGACGACGGCAAGGGTCTGGCACATATGTGATCGGCAAAGCGCCGGTGCTCGACGCCGGGCTTGAAGAACTTGAAAGCATAGAAACCATGGCGCGCCGTTTAAATTTGGACGTGACGGTAAGCGACCTGCAAATTGACAGCGTTAATGCGGATGCGGAATTTGCAAAAGCGCTCAACGTTGCGGAAAAGACGCGCCTCACGCGGATTCGCCGCGTCGTCCGCGCTGATCGGCGCCCGGCGGCATATTTGGTAGATGTCTTGCCTGAGACGATTCTCACGCCCGACGAACTCCCGTCGAATTTCAGCGGTTCGATTCTCGACTTCCTGTTGGCGCGCGGCGACTCTCCCTCGATGTCTCGCACGAACGTCAGCGCGATTGACGCGACCGCCGCGGTCGCCAAGGCTCTGGAGATTCAGCGCGGCGACGTATTGCTGCATTTTGACGCGCAACTCTTCGACGTTAATGGAAAAGCGTTGGACTATTCGTTAAGTTATTTTATCCCCGGCTATTTCCGTTTTCACATTGTCCGTCGAGTGGGAAGCGGCAGATAAATAATTTAAGATTGAGAAACCCGCAATTATATTTTCATAAAAAGGAAAAATCATGACAGATAAAATGCAGGAAATTCAAAAGCGAGTGGCGGAACAACGCGAGGATATTATCGAATTTTTGCACGAGATTGTCGCCATCCCTTCGATGGAATCGCAGATTGGCGACGTGGGCGAGCGCGTGCAAGCCGAGATGAGAAAACTCGGCTTCGACGAAGTCCGCTTCGACAAAATGGGCAACACGGTTGGGCGCATCGGTAACGGCGAAAAAATCATCGTCTATGATTCGCACATTGACACGGTCGGCGTAGGCGACCCCGCATCATGGGGTTGGGATCCATTCAAAGGAAAAATCGAAGATGGCATTTTCTACGCGCGCGGCGCATGCGACGAGAAAGCCTCCACGCCCGGCATGATCTACGGTTTAGCGCTGGCGCGCGATCTCGGTCTGCTCGACGGCTGGACGGCGTATTACTTCGGTAATATGGAAGAATGGTGCGACGGCATTGCGCCCAACACGTTCGTCGAAGTTGACCCGAAAGTGAAACCCGATTTCGTCGTCATCGGCGAGCCGACCAAAATGCTGACCTATCGCGGGCATAAAGGGCGCTTGGAGATGAAGATCACCGCGAAGGGAAAATCCGCGCACGCTGCGTCGAATCATTTGGGCGATAACGCTATTTACAAGTTGCTGCCAGTCATTGCCGGCATCCGCGATTTAGAGCCGCAACTCGGCGACCATGAATTTTTAGGTCATGGAAAAATCACTGTCAGCGACATGCACGTCAAGACTCCTTCTATCAACGCCGTGCCGGATGAAGCTATTATATTCATTGATCGGCGCATGACATTCGGCGAAACGAAAGAACAGGTCAAAGCGCAGATCGAAGCGCTGATTCCCGCTGAGTTCAAAGACTCTGTCAAACTGGAAGAACTCTTTTACGACGAGCCGTCGTACACTGGATTTGTTTTCCCTGTGGATAAATATTTCCCCGCGTGGGCATTGGAGGAAGATCATCCGCTCGTCCGCGCGGGACAGCTGGCGCGTGAACAAATCGGCTTGACTCCCGCCCCCAGCGGCAAGTGGAACTTCTCCACGAATGGAATCTATTGGGCGGGCAAAGCAGGCATCCCGTCGATCGGATTCGGTCCAGGCGACGAGGAGACCGCGCACACGGTCAACGACTCCGTCTCGCTCGAAGACATGGTCAAAGCGACGGAGTTCTACGCGATATTGCCGAGTCTGATAAAGTAGTCTTCTTGTCTGCTAGTCTGCTTGTCTGCTAGTCCGCTTGTCTGCTAGTCCGCTTGTCTGCTAGTCTGCTAGTCTGCTAGTCTGCTTGTCTGCTAGTTCGCTTGTCTGCTAGTCAGTTGATGATAGGCTGACCATTATGGAGGCGAAATGACAACGATTAAGAACTTTGAGGATTTGAAAGCATGGCAAAAGGCTAGAGAACTTGCAGGCTATGTGTATGAGTTAACTCGAACGGACAAATTTTCCCGAGATTTTGGCTTGCGCGATCAGATTCAGCGTGCGGCAAGTTCCACCATGCATAACATCGCAGAAGGATTCGAATCAGGGTCCGATCCTGAGTTTGTCAGGTTCCTAAAAATAGCGCGGCGTTCTGCAGGAGAAGTCCAGTCACAACTTTATTTAGCCTTGGATGTCAGTTATATAATCGAAGATGAGCGCCTCAAAGCTCATGCTCTCGCCACGGAGGTAAAACGACTTATCAATGGAATGATGACCTATCTAAGAAAACCCGACTAGCCGCTCTGCGACTAGAAGACTAAAAGACTAGAAGACTAGGAGACTAACTTATGCAAACCAACTTCAGAGGCCGCGATTTTATCGGCGACCTGGACTTCACGAAAGAGGAAGTCGAAACCGTTTTAGACGTGGCGTGGGATTTGAAACGCAAGCGCGCGCTCGGCGAACCGCACGCGTTACTGCGCGACAAAGTCCTTGCCATGCTGTTCTTTTTCACGTCCACACGCACGCGCGGATCGTTCGAGGCGGGCATGGCGCAATTGGGCGGACACGCCGCGTTCATTGACAGCGTAACCACTCAAATCTCGCACGGCGACACCGCCAAAGAGATCGGCGAAATCTTCGGGCGCTACTTCGACGGCATCGCCATCCGTCAGTGCGATTGGCAATTCGGCAACCGGTATATTAACGAGGTCGCCAAAGCCAGCCGCGTTCCCATCCTCAACATGCAATGCGACGTATATCATCCTTTCCAATGTCTCGCGGATTTAATGACCGTCATCGAGAAAAAAGGACGCGATCTGCGCCGCAAGAAAGTGGTCGTCTCGTGGGCGTACGCCGCCTCGTATAGCAAACCGATCTCGGTGCCGCAATCGCTCATCCTGCAAATGACCCGCTTCGGCTGCGACGTGGTGCTGGCTCACCCGCCTGAGTTCAAACTCATGCCCGACATCATGCAACAAGCAAAGGACAACGCGAAAAAATACGGCGTCGGTTTCGATGTGACCGACAACATGGACGAAGCCTTCAAAGATGCCGATGTGGTGTATCCCAAGAGTTGGGGTCCGCTTCTCACAACGACAGGCAAAGAAGAAGGCAAAGCCTTGATCGATAAATACAAATCATGGATCACCGACGAGCGCCGCATGGGCTTGACCAAAGACGATTCGATTTACATGCACTGTCTGCCCGCCGACCGCGGACTCGAAGTCACCGACGGCGTGATCGACGGCAAACATTCGGTTGTCTACGATGAAGCCGAGAACCGCCTCCACGCGCAGAAAGCCGTGATGGCGTTGACGATGAGTTAGTCTGCTTGTCAAATAGTCCGCTGGTCTGCTTCCGCTGATCTGCTAGTCAAAAAATTATTGACGGAAAGATCGGCAGACTAGAAGACCAGAAGACCAGAAGACTAGAAGACCAGGAGACTAGATGACTAGAAGACTAAAAGCCCAGGAGACTAGATGACTAAATTAGCCGTTGTGGCAATCGGCGGTAACGCCCTCATCAAAGACGACAAACGTGTTACGGTTGAAGATCAGCAGGTTGCGTTGCGCGAAACAGCCGTCCACCTCGTGGATATGATCGAGGCGGGCTGGGACCTCGCCATCGGTCACGGCAATGGACCGCAAGTCGGCTTCATCCTGCGCCGTTCGGAGATTGCCGCGAAGGTCGAGGGGATGCACGAAGTCCCGCTCGATGTCTGCGGCGCGGATTCGCAGGGCGCGATCGGATATGAATTGCAACAAGCGTTGCGCAACGAATTTTTCAAACGCGGCGTGAACAAGAAAGCCTGTACGGTCGTCACGCAGGTGTTGGTGGATAAAGAAGATGCCGCGTTCAAAAAGCCGACCAAGCCGATTGGAAGTTTCATGGATGAAGCCGAGGCGAAGCGACGCGAAAAGGAGATGGGCTGGTCTGTTGTGGAAGATGCAGGCAGAGGCTGGAGACGAGTCGTCGCGTCTCCCATGCCGAAAGAGATCGTCGAGTTGGACGCGGTGCGCGCGCTTCTTTCCGCCGGGCAGGTTGTCATCACCGTAGGCGGCGGGGGCATCCCCGTGATCGATCGCGGCGACGGCGAACTTGTCGGCACTGCCGCGGTGATTGACAAAGATTTTGCATCGTCACTGCTCGCGAGTTCGATCAACGCCGAAATTTTCATCGTCGCAACGGCGGTTGAAAAAGTGGCGATCAACTTCGGCAAGCCCGACCAGCGTTGGCTTGACAAGATGACGCTCGCCGAAGCAAAGGCGTATCTCAATGAGGGAAAACATTTTGCCAAAGGCTCGATGGCGCCAAAAATTCAAGCCGCGATCATGTACCTCGAAAACGGCGGCGGAGCGGCAATCATCACCAACCCTGAAAATATCGGACGCGCGCTCAAAGGCGAGATTGGCACATGGATCGTTCGGCAGTTTTAGGCGACTGATAATAAATCCATAATTTAACTTTTGTATAGGAAATAATATTAACCGCTAGAAAATCCCGCTCGGCGTAAAAAGTCGGCGGGTTTTTTTATTCCCATTTAATCTAGGAGGATTATTATGAATTTAAGATTTCCCATTGCCACGGTTTTAATCGCATACTTTTTATAAAGGATTATTAATGGATGCAGCGAAAATAAAGAACGAAGCGCGCCTTGCCGATTTTACAACTGACAAACGCGTATTGGTGTTAAGCGGAATGGCGGTCATTATCGGCGCCGCCGGCTCATTGGTCGCATACGCGCTCGTGTGGTTGATCAACCTGTTTACTAACCTTGCCTATTACCAGCGGTTGTCGGCGCAGCCCGCTTCTCCTGAGGGGAATCACATGGGAATTTGGGCGGTTCTCGTTCCAGTCGTCGGCGGACTTATCATTGGGCTGATGGCGCGCTACGGGTCTGAGAAGATCCGCGGACACGGCATCCCGGAGGCGTTAGAGGCGATTTTGATCGGCGGCAGCCGTATGGAACCGAAAGTTGCTGTGTTAAAGCCGATCTCATCCGCTATCTCAATCGGTACGGGCGGTCCGTTTGGCGCGGAGGGACCGAGATCGGAAGAGCACACGTCTGAACTCCAGTCACGTGGCCTTATCTCGTATGCCGTCGTCTGCTTGAAAAAAAAAAAACAA
>BQMV01000052.1 GCA_022181005.1 Anaerolineaceae bacterium
TCCTGAAAAATTCGGCGGCTGGACCGTGGGCGCGTTTGTGCAATCCAATTTTGGGACACGCTATCAACTTAAGATCACGGGAGTCCCTGTTGGGAATCATTTGAAAGAAGGCGCGGTGTGGTCGAACGGCGAAAATCCGTATCAAGAGCAAGGATCGCTGATCGTCATCCTTGCAACGGACGCGCCGCTATTGCCGCATCAACTCAAGCGGATCGCAAAACGCGCAACGCTCGGCATGGCGCGGACGGGTTCGCTCGGCGGCAACGGTTCGGGCGATATTTTTCTCGCGTTCTCGACCGCCAACCCGAATACCGCGCTTGGAAAAGATAACGGCGTCGCCGAATTGCGCGCGCTCGATAACGAGCACATCACCCCGTTGTTTGCCGCGTCGGTCTTTGCGACGGAAGAGGCGATCATCAATTCAATGGTCGCAGCGGAAGATATGACGGGACATAACGGATTTTCGGCGAAGGCGTTGCCGCATAAGGAGTTGCGGGAAACGCTGAGAAGGTATGGGCGCGCGTAAAGGGCACGAAGTTGAAGGCGTTTTCTTTGCAATCTCACTTGCCGCAGTGCGGCGAAGTATCGCGGTCTCGACGATAAGAAAAAAGGCACAGAAAGCAACCATCGTCCAGCGACGACGAATCGAAGAGCGCGTTCGTCACATCCCTTTAATTGTCTTTTCAATTCCTTCCGCCCAAGCGAGCAGCGATTCATCCGCGTTCCATTTGCCGACCAGTTGCAAACCCAGCGGCAAGTTTTCGTCGTTTTTTATCGTAGGAAGGTTGACGGCAGGGAAGCCAATTTGCGTCCACGGCAGGCACATGACCGGATCGCCGGTGGAGGCGAGCCCTTTGGGGGCGGCGCCGACGGCTGGCGGACAGATCCACAAGTCAATTTGATTGTCGCTCATGGTTTGAGCGATCCGCTCTCGAAAAGCGTCGCGTTCGGCGAGCAGGGATTCAACGCTAGAAATCGCTCGTCCGCGTTTGATCAAATCGGCGAGTTTGTTCGAATAGAGCGCTTCATATTTTGCGAATCGTTCTTTGTGAACCTGCGCCGCGTCATAGGCGGTGATCGCGTCGTGACGAGAGCAAATTTCAGCGAAGTCATCCATAACGCGAACAGGGCGCAGTTCATAAGATGCGCTCAGCGCTTCGCACACGTCCTTGAAATGAGCGAGACCTTCCTCCGAAGCGCTGTTTAGATAGAGCCCTTCGGGGATGCCGAGCGTCGGTCTGCGATTCGCAGTCGCCGCCTTCCAATTTTCTACCATCACGGACGCGACTCGCGTCGCCGTCTCCACATCGTGGGTAAACACGCCGACATGATCAAACGTCGGCGAGAGCGGAATAGCGCCCGCCCGCGAGATGCGCTCATACGTCGGTTTGAAACCGACCACGCCGCAGAACGCGGCGGGACGAATCACCGAGCCGATGGTCTGCGTGCCGACGGCGAAATCGCACAAGTCCGCGCCGACCGCCGCCGCCGATCCGCTGCTGGAGCCGCCCGGCGTATGGTCGGGATGATGCGGATTGCGCGTGGGTCCAGGCGTGAAGTATGCAAATTCAGTCGTGACGGTTTTTCCGAGAATCAACGCGCCTGCGTCCTTCAGTTTGGCGACGCTTGCGGCTTCGTCGCCTTGCAAGGCTTGCGTCGGCAGTTGACTTCCCGCCTGCGTTGAGAAACCTTTTACATGAAAAATATCTTTCACGCCGACGGTCATGCCAAACAACGCGGGACGTTGATTTCTATCGGGATATTTTTCGACGAGTTCTTCCGCTTCTTTTTGCAACCGTTCAAAACGCTTCGCCTCGGGGATAAAAGCAAGAACTTCAGGCTCGCGAGAGTCGAAAAGAGATTGAAGGCTGGCGGCTAACTCCTGCGCCGAAATTTCATCGTTGCGAAAAGCGCGATTCAGTTGTTGAGTATTCATAAAAGGATATTTCCAATGCTTTCAAGGAGTACGGTCTCGACGCGCCTCTTGCTTCGCTTCGGCTTGATTTTGTTTTCTGAAACTTTGTACGATCTGCGCCATGATGGCGAGGGCGATCTCTTCCGGGTTTTGCGCGCCGATATCCAGTCCAATCGGCGCATGAATTCTGGCGATCTGCGCTTCGCTTACGCCGTCGTTTCGCAATCGCTCGATTCGTTTGGCGTTCGCCTTCTTGCTGCCCAGCGCGCCGATGTAAAAGGCGGAACTCTCCACCGCCGCTTTAAGCGCGGGATCGTCAATTTTCGGGTCGTGCGTCAACACGGTGACGGCGACGGACGAATTTATTTCAATGCGCGCGAACGCTTCGTCAATCCAAAGTTGTATCAATTGATCGACATGCGGGAAACGCGTTTCATTGCCCCAGGCTTTACGCGGATCTACTAGAATGGTCTTGTAACCGATCGTTTTCGCGAACGTCGCCAGCGCGACAGCCACTTGCACGCCCCCAACTATCACAAGCGTTGTCGGCGGCGGCATCACGTTGATGAAAACCTGCGTCTCTTCGTCGAGCGCCGTTTGCCGCGTGGCGGATATATCCGCTGAAAGTTCTAGAATGCGCGCGTCATTTTCCGCGCCGAGCGAGCCAAGTTGAATTCGATTCTGTTGAATAAGAGCCTGTTTGCCAAGCGCGTCATCCGCGCCTTTGACGACGACGGCATGAACGATCAGTTCTTCATTCTCAACAGCCTTTTTTATAGCGTAAAAGATTTCAACGTCCAGCGGTTGCACAAAAACGTCTATGCTTCCGCCGCACATCAGCCCCACGCCCCAGGCGTCTTCGTCTGCCACGCCGAAATGCAATAATTGCGGCTTGCCATCTTGTAACGTTTGCAGTCCGGCTTCGATGACCGCGTTCTCCACGCAACCGCCGCTGACTGAGCCTGTAATTTTCCCGCTGGGAGTGAATGCCATGTGCGCGCCGATTTTGCGCGGCGCCGATCCCCACGTCAACGTGACCGTGGCGAGCGCAATCGTTTCTCCCGCGTCAATCCATTTTTCAACGTCCGACAAAATATCGCGCATAGAAATATATCAAGATGGAGCGCGTCGCTCCTAAACCTTATCCCTCTCCAGCCGTTTGTTTGAGATCGGTCAAAAATATCCAAACTTTGTCGCGCAACGCTTTACTTGAACGACAACATTGCCTTGCGTTTCATAGACGACTCTATTGAGATTCGGAGTGTAGCATAAGGAAGATGCGAAGTCAATGCAAAAACAATTCTTACCGCAAAAATAATTGAATCGAATATCCCTGCGCGTACACTGCTGCGTAAATGCGCGATAAGTTGGTACAATAGCGGAGTATTTCACATCATTTGGAGCGATCCTTGACTGAAACATTGAAGATCTTTATCCCTATGGCGGGATGGGGGACGCGCATGCGCCCGCACACTTGGAGCAAACCAAAGCCGCTCGTCAGCGTAGCAGGCAAGACCGCGCTTGAACATCTGATGGATATGTTCAAGACCCTGCCAGACCCTGAAAACGCAGAGTATGTTTTCATCGTCGGACCGCACTTGGGCGAGACGCAAATTCCCGCATTCATTAAAGAAAAATATCCGGGGATCAAAGCGCATTATATAACGCAGCATGAAATGAAGGGACAGTCGCACGCGCTCTGGCTGGGACGCGAATTCATGCGCGGACCGATGATGGTCGTGTTCTCCGATTCGATCATTGAGACCGACTTCGCCTTTCTCGATCATGAAGCGGCGGACGGAGTCGCATGGGTGTTGCCTTTCCCCGACCCGCGACGCTTCGGGGTGGCGGAAACAGGCGCGGACGGCTGGGTAAAACGCTTCATCGAAAAGCCAACTTCGCTGGAAAACAATCTTGTCGTTATCGGTTGTTATTGGTTCAAAAACGCGGAACGATTATTCGCCGCCATCGAAGAACAAATGGAACGGAACATCTCCTTAAAAGGCGAATATTATCTGACCGATACAATTTCAGTGATGATCGAAGGCGGCGCCAAGGTGCGGACGCATAACGGCGCCGGCTGGCTGGATGCGGGAACTATCGAGGCGACGCTGGATACAAATAAAGCGCTGTTGGATAAACGGGGAAAATCAGAGAATCCATACACAGGGAAACAGGTCAAGGTGATTGAACCTTGCGCCATTGACCTAAGCGCGGAGATTTCCAACTCGACCATTGGACCGCACGCTTCCATCGGCGCAAACTGCAAGATCCACAACAGCGTCATCGCGGAAAGCGTCATCGAGGCGGAATGCAAGATTCAAGACGCGGCGTTGGAACGCTCGATGGTGGGCAGGCGTGCTACAGTCCGCGGGAGCGGCGTTGGAAATATCGCTCAACTGAACATAGGCGATGATAGTTCCATTGTTCTGGCGTAGAATAGGAGCGTAATCGAATATCGTTAGCCCCGGCGCTTGTCAAAAATTTTCGATCAAAAGGCGGCTTGGTCGCATATGCCGCGCACATTATCAATAGCATCAATGGAGGCTGCATGCAAGAAGTAACAAACGTTCAACGTCTATCGAACCGAGTAGCGGGATTGAAGCCCTCGGGCATTCGCAAGTTCTTCGATATTGCCGCAACGATGAAAGACGTGATTTCACTCGGCATTGGCGAACCCGATTTCACCACGCCGAAGCCGATCCTTGAGGCGGGCATCCGCTCGCTGCAAGAAGGCAACACGCATTACACGTCGAATTGGGGAACGTTGGAACTACGACAGGCGATCTCGAACAACCTGCAGCGATTGTATCAATTGCAATACGATCCGACGAACGAGATCGTCGCAACGGTCGGCGGATCGGAAGCGTTATACCTTGCTTTTACGGCGATCTTGAACGAAGGCGATGAAGTGATCATCCCGACGCCGTGCTTTGTTTCCTATCAAGCGGAGGTGATTCTGGCGGGCGGCGTTCCGGTCGAAGTTGTCTGCCGCAAAGAGAATCAGTTTGTGGTAGACCCAGACGATATCCGCAAAGCGATTACGCCGCGCACAAAGATGATTCTGGTCGGCTATCCGTCAAATCCAACGGGCGCGGTCGCGACGCGCGAAACGATGACCGAGATCGCTAAGATCGCGGAAGAATTCAATCTCATTGTCGTAACGGACGAACTCTACGACCGGTTGGTGTACGGTTTTCAACACGTCAGTTTTCCGTCGGTGAGTGAAAGCGCCAAACAGCGCACGATTCTCATCAATGGGTTTTCAAAATCGTACGCCATGACCGGCTGGCGCATCGGCTACGCCTGCGGGCCCGCGGACCTGATCCAAGGTTTGGTGCGCATCCATCAATACTCCGTCATGTCTGCGCCGACCACCGCACAGGACGCGGGACTTGCCGCGCTTCAGATCGGCGATCCACACATCGAAGAAATGCGCCTCGAATATGATCGCCGCCGCCAACTGCTTGTGACGGGGCTGAATCGTCTCGGTCTCTCGACCTTTGAGCCGCGCGGCGCTTTTTACGCTTTTCCCGACATCCGCTCTTCCGGCATGGACGACGAGACTTTCGCCGAAACATTATTGCGCGAAGAACATGTGGCAGTGGTGCCGGGCAGCGCGTTCGGCCCCGGCGGAGAGGGATTTACTCGTATGTGTTACGCCACGGAATACAGCAAGATCGAAGAAGCCTTGCATCGCATGGAAAAATTCATGAGCCGGCACGGATAAATAGAATCAAAAAAATCCCCGCGATTTTCATCGCGGGGATTTTTTGTCGCTAGTTCAGTCTGTTATCCTAAGACGACGACGTCGCTGGCTTGAAGACCCTTCGGTCCTTGTTCGATAGTGAACTCAACCTTTTGACCTTCTTGCAGGTTCTTGAATCCTTCGCCTTGAATGGCGGAGAAGTGCACGAAAACATCGGGTCCGCCTTCGCGTTCGAGAAAGCCGTACCCTTTGGTTCCGTTGAACCATTTGACTGTACCGTTGATACGATCCGACATGTTTGCCTCCTATGGCAATAAAAATATGGAGGTGACCATTGGGTATTGCGTCGGAATCGCCGCAACGGCGAAAAAAACGAAGCGGCTCACGGACAATCTGCGAGCCGCCCAACTTCCAAAGCAAACTACTGGTATCCCACCCTGAAGATAACATGAGTAAAGCGGTGAGTCAATAGATTACTTAGCTTTTACCAACGTCAATTTTTCTTTTCCAAACTGGTAGTTGCCGCTATGTTTTAATGCTTGCTCCGCCGCGCCAATAGGCAGATCTACAAATGTGACTTTATCCTCAATGCGGATCTTTCCAATCGTATAACCCGGGATATTCGCATGAAAGGCAATCGTGCCGACGATATCGTTCGGGCGGATTCCGCTCGACTTGCCTTTGTTCATCTTCAAGCGAATCATGCCCTCCTCGTGCGACAAACCGCCGTGCAGCCTCTGCTTACCGCCCCTGCCCGGCTCTTCGCGTCTCTCAAACCTATTTCCCCGCCTGCTTTGAGCGGATCCAAAGGGCTCGTCTTTTCTCTTTCTTTCATCGTTTCGGCCATACTCAACGCGGGTTCTTACTTCGCCAATCTCAGCAATTGGACGTTGCTTCTCATCCGCCCGCGCGATCTTGATCGCCGCCGCCGCAATGTTCAACGGATCATGCCCCGCCGCGATCAACTCATTGACCATTTCAAGCTCGCGCTTGTAACGTCCGCGCCCGAGCCAAATTTTCATCGTCTCGATGACTTGATTTTCACGATACCGATGAATATCGCCAACGGTGGGAAGCGTCATTTGTGTGACGGGTTGTTTCGTCAACGCTTCTACTTCGCGCATACGGCGTCTTTCGCGCGGCGACAGTAACGTGATGGCGACGCCTGTTTTGCCCGCGCGTCCTGTTCTTCCGATACGATGAATATAAACTTCGGCATCATCTGGCAAATGGAAATTGAACACGTGCGAAATATCGTCGATGTCGAGTCCGCGCGCGGCGACATCGGTGGCAACGAGAACTTTCAGTTGATTGGCGCGGAAACGCCCCAGCACGCGTTCGCGGGCGTTCTGGTCCAAGTCGCCGTGGATCGCTTCGGCTGGGATTCCGCGCACGACGAGTTCGTTGGCAAGCGACGCGGTCTCTGCACGGGTGCGGGCGAAGATCAACGCGCTTTTGATCGGCTCGATCTCGAAGAGACGCGTGAGCGCGTTGGTCTTATCCGACTCATGCACAAGATAGTAACGCTGTTCGATCGCCGAAACGGTGAGCGTGCTCCGTTTCACTGCGACAGTTTGAGGGTCGCGCATGAAGCGGTCTGCCAATTTGCGAATCCGCGCGGGCATGGTGGCGCTGAATAACGCGGTCTGCCTCTCCACGG
>BQMV01000053.1 GCA_022181005.1 Anaerolineaceae bacterium
CTGCGCCCCTTCGCTGACGACTTCCCAATGCGCATTCAACTCCGATATGATTCCCTCCTCATCCGCCTCCACGCGACCCATGCCGCGACTGATATTTTTCCACGCGAGAAGCGTATGCCCCAACGCGACGCCGAAGGTTCTCCGAACGGTTGAGTCGGATAGATCGCGTTGCAATCTTGAGATGGGTAACTTCTGCCAGTAGTGGATGAGAAGCGCATTCGCAACGCCAAGATTTCCCTCGGCGTTCTCAAAGTCAATCGGGTTGACCTTCTGCGGCATGGTCGAAGAACCAACCTCGCCTTCGACAACTTTTTGCTTGAGATAGCCATCGCTGATGTATCGCCACATGTCCTGCGCGAAATCTATCAGGATCGAGTTGGTCAGTTGAATGGAATTGAAATAACGGACCCAATTATCGTACGGCAGAATCTGTGTGGTGACGAGATTGGGTTCAAGCCCAAGTCCGCGGATGAAATTATTGCTGAATGAAATCCAGTCCACTCGAAGGGCGGCGGTGTGGAGCGCGTTGAAGTTGCCGACCGCGCCTGTGAGTTTTGCTTCGAATGTGTGATTCGCAATTTCATCGCGGCATGTTTTCAGGCGCGAGAGATACACGGCAATTTCTTTCCCCAGCGTGGTCGGCACGGCGGGCTGACCGTGAGTCCGCGCGAGCATGGGCAGGGCGCGATATTGTTTTGCGAAGCCGCGCAGGGAGGAAATCAAAATGTCGAGCGCGGGGAGCAGGACTTGATCGCGCGAGTCTCTCAACGTGAGGGCTTGCGCGATGTTGTTGATGTCTTCGGAGGTTAATCCGAAGTGAATCCATTGATGCAATTCTTGTGGCAGTTTATCTCTTAGATAATATTCAATTGCTTTCACGTCGTGCCGCGTCGTTTTTTCGTATTCTTGGATCTTGCGCGCATCCTCGTCTGTGAACGAGTCGAGAGAAAGGTTGGGGAGCGGGCAAATGCCGACGTTGGAAAGAGCAGTTAGAAAGTCGAGTTCGAGGCGCGCGCGAGAGCGGAGGTAGGTAAATTCGGAGAAGAAATCCCGCAGTGTGGAAGTCTCTCCTTCGTAGCGTCCATCCAACGGAGAAAGCGCGTGAAGACTCATCGTCATGTATTATAATTCGAGCGTCTGATTTCCAGAGGAGATTGGGATGAAAATTTTGAATGATGTCGCGTTGACGTATGACGACGTTTTGCTTACGCCGCAATATTCCGATATTGATTCGCGCCGCGCGCTTTCGACAAAAAGTTATTTGACAAGGAAGATCGCATTGCAGATCCCGATCGTTTCCGCGAACATGGACGTGGTAACGGAGAGCGAGTTGGCGATCGCGATGGCGCGCGAAGGCGGGATTGGGATCATCCATCGTTTTATGACGATCGCGGAGCAGGCGCGTCAGATTGAGCGGGTGAAGAAGGAAGAATCGTTTGTAGTGGATAACCCCATTACAATGATCGAGACGAGTACAGTGGGCGAGGTGAAGCGTGTGGTGGCAGAAACAGGCTCCGGCGGAATTTTAATTTTGGACTCTGATGAAAGGTTGGCTGGCATTGTTTCGACGCGAGATTTATTGTTTGAAGACGACGACGATAAACCGATTGCCGCGATCATGACGCGAGATGTCCATAGCGCGCCGCCCGGTACGTCGTTGAAAGAAGCGGAGCGATTACTGCATGAATATCGCGTCGAGAAATTACCGCTGGTGAAATCTGACGGAAGCGTTGCGGGGTTGGTCACGTTGAAAGATATTATGAAGATCACGCAATTCCCTAAAGCGACGAAAGACTCAAAGGGGCGGCTGGCTGTCGGCGCGGCGGTGGGCGTGCGCGATAAAGAACTGCACCGCGTCGAGTCGGCGCTGGCGGCGGGGGCAGATTGCATTGTGGTGGACATCGCGCACGGCGATTCGCATCTTGAGATCGAGATGATCAAAAATATCCGCAAGCATTTTGACGAGGCGCAGATCATCGGCGGCAACGTGGCGACTGGCGATGGAACGAAGCGACTCATCGACGCGGGCGCCGACGCGGTGAAGGTCGGCGTGGGACCTGGTTCCATTTGCATCACGCGCATCGTGGCGGGTGCGGGCGTTCCGCAATTGAGCGCGGTGATCGAATGCGCCGAAGCGGCGCGTAAAGATGGCATTCCGATCATTGCCGACGGGGGGATTCGTCAGCCCGGCGATGTGGTCAAGGCGATTGCGGCGGGCGCGTCGAGCGTGATGATCGGTTCGTTGCTGGCGGGCGCTGATGAAAGCCCAGGTATGATCCTCACTCGCAAAGGTCATCGCTATAAAGCCTCGCGCGGCATGGCGTCGCTGGAGGCGAACATCCTTCGCAACAAGCGCGAAGGCAACGACTTGACGCACGAGGAGATTGAAGACTATGTGGCGGAAGGCGTAGAAGCTGCGGTGCCGTATCGCGGTAAAGCGCGCGAAACGCTAAATCAATTGGTCGGCGGTTTACAATCGGGTATGAGTTATAGCGGCGCGCATTCGATCGAAGAGTTGCAGCAAAAAGCGGTCTTTGTGCGTATGACTGGCGCGGGCTTGAAAGAGTCGGGCTCGCATGACGTGGAAATGATTGGGTAAGTTTCAGGTGTCAGGTTCCACGTTTCAAGTTTCGAGAGGCTTGTTCATATGATAAATCTTTGCCACGGATTGGCACGGATTTCACGAATTTTTTAAACCAACTCGATACGATGGTAGACCCGATAAATATTTTTTGTGGAGTAAAGATGACAAACCAAAATACAGCCAACTGGCTTGAAAAAGATAAGAGACAATTGCATCCCGTCTACCATCCCAGTTCTCATGCGAATGCGATGGTGGTGGAGCGCGGCGAGGGCGTGTGGCTGTACACCGCTGATGGACGAAAGATTCTCGACGGCATGGCGGGATTGTGGAACGTTAACGTGGGCTATGGACGCGAAGAACTGGCTCAAGCCGCCTATGACCAGATGAAGAAAATGGCGTTCACGTCTAATTTCTCAGGGATGACGAATTTACCGTCCATAGAATTGGCGGATAAATTGGCGGGTTTCGCTTACGACGGGCTGAACACGACCTTCTTCACGTCGGGCGGATCGGAGTCGAACGACTCGGCGTTCAAGACCGCGCGTTACTATTGGAAGCGCAAGGGCAAGCCGACCAAGTACAAAGTCATCGCGCGGAAAGGTTCGTATCACGGCGTGACGCTTGCGACGACGTTCGCGACCGGGCTTGAAAAATATCAGGCGATGTTCGGTCCCGCTGTGGAGGGATTCGTTCACATCCCCGCGCCGAATCCGTATCGCTTTGAAGGCGAGATGAAGGCTGGAGAATCGGTGGGGCAAGCCGCGGCGCGCGCGCTCGAAGAAGCGATCCTGCGCGAAGGCGCGGACACGGTTGCCGCGTTCATTGCAGAGCCGGTTATGGGCGTTGGCGGCGTGATCGTTCCGCCCGATGATTACTTCCCGCTCGTCCGCGCGATCTGTGATAAATATGAAGTATTATTCATTGCCGATGAAGTGATTACGGGGTTTGGTCGAACAGGGGAGTGGTTCGCGCTCAAGCATTGGAACGTGAAGCCAGATATTCTTTCCTTCGCAAAAGCCGTTACCAGCGGGTATGCTCCGCTCGGCGGGATTCAGATCTCGGATGCGATACGCGAGACCATCGAATCGGCGTCGGACGCTGAAACGTGGATGCACGGCTATACATACTCGGGTCACGCTATGGCGTGCACGGTTGGCTTGAAGAATATCGAGTTGATGGAACGGGAACAGTACCCTGCGCGCGCGAAGGAACTCGGCAAGCGGTTATTCGAGGGCTTGGAATCGCTGAAAGAGTTCGGTTTTGTCGGCGATGTGCGCGGATTAGGTTTACTCTGCGGCGTGGAGATCGTTTCGGATAAAGATGCGAAGACTGCCGATCCTACGCAGACGATGAGGGTCTTCAAAGCCGCTTCAGAGCGCGGACTTCGGACTCGTCCGGTAGGAAACGCGCTTGCCTTTGCGCCTCCGCTTGCGATCAGCGAAGAGGAAGTGGATGAAATTGTAAAACGGCTCGGCGCGGCGATGGACGCTGTAGCGTAACGCAACTCGACGAACGCTGTATTGAGATCGTTGTTATTCGAGGATAAATAGATGCCCATATCCGCTGGTCTTTCAGCCCCCGACTTTGAATTGTTCGACGACACGAATACGCTTAGAAAGCTTTCCGATTTTCGCGGAAAGAACGTCATTCTTTATTTTTATCCGAAAGACGACACGCCCGGATGCACAAAAGAAGCCTGTAATTTCCGCGACGATTATTCTGCGTACGAAAAAGCGGGTGTAGTCGTATTGGGCGTCAGCCCCGACAGCGTCGAATCGCACGCGAAATTCAAGAAGAAGTTTCAACTGCCGTTTCTGCTATTGGCAGATAATGGACATGCCGTCTGCGATCTATATCAGGTTTGGGGACCGAAGAAATTCATGGGGAAGTCCTACGAAGGCGTTTTACGAACGACTTTCGTTATTGACGGCAACGGAACGATCGTTAAAGTGTTCGAGAAGGTAAGACCGGCGGAGCATAGCGCCGAGGTTCTGGCGGCGTTGAGGTCGGTCGAATAGGCGAGCCGACTGTCGTTGCGGATGAGCGATTTTCCGTTAAAAATATGATAAAATCGCGGAGTTCTGATTTAGGCAATCCCTAGTCAGATTTTTGATTCAGGAGAAGTGTATGCGAAAAATTGTTGCTTTAAGCGTTGCGGTGCTTTTGGTGACCTGGCTTCTGATCGTGGGCTTGGACGCTGCGCACGTAATGCCGGTGGAGGCGAGCACGCAAGCGGTTTCCGTAGACTGGATGTGGAAATTGATGGAAATCGTCATGTCCTTCTTAACCGCGTTAATTCTTGTGCCGATGTTCTATTCTTTGGTCGTTTTCCGCCGCCGTAAAGGCGAGACGGGGGAAGGCGTACATGTGGATGGGAACACGAAGCTTGAGTTGATTTGGACTGCGATTCCGTTAGTGGCGGTCGTCGTCTTCGCTATTCTTGGCGGCGGGAACTTGGCGGACGTGTTGCGTCAGGACCCTAACGCTATGGTAGTAAAAGTCACGGGTCATCAATGGTCTTGGAAGTTTGAGTACCCCGCCGATCCGGAAACCGGCTTAACTGTGGTTTCAGACGAATTGCATTTACCGGTAGGTCAGCAAGTGTTGTTGTTGATGACCTCTTCGGATGTAATCCACTCATTTTGGGTGCCTGAGTTCCGTCTTAAGCAAGATTTGGTGCCGGGCAGATTTACAAAATTGACCATTACCCCGTCTGAAGTTGGAAATTATGCCGTTCGGTGCGCCGAATTATGCGGAACATCGCATGCCTATATGGAAAACCCTGTGATCGTATCTACGCGCGATGACTATAGCGCATGGCTGAGTTTGAAAATACAGGAAGCTAAAGTGGCTGCGACCGACCCAGTTGGCTTTGGAGAGATTCTCGTCAAGCAGAACGGTTGCGTCGCCTGTCATTCGATCACAGGCGCGGCAGGCATTGGACCCACATGGCTTAATCTGTTTGGAGCGACGGTGAAATTATCTGACGGAACCACAGTAACCGCGGATCAAGCGTATCTGACCGAGTCGATCAAAGAACCGCAAGCGAAGATCGTAGCGAGTTTCACGACTCAGATGCCCACCTATGGGTTTACAGACGACCAGATCGCGGCGCTTGTTGCATACATTGAGACGTTAAAATAGGCAAGGCGGAGGATTGATGAAACATAATCCATTGCGTAATGCGTTTGTATTCCTTCTCGCGTTCGGCGCAGTCGGCTACGGCGCTGGGCTGGGAATCGACCGGTTTGTTACAGGCGACTTCCACTTTAGCGGAGCGGTAGCGGCGGCGTTCGCGTTGCTGTTTAGCGTCGCTGCATTCTTTTTCGGTTTATATGGCTATCGAGGCGTTACTCGCGGATTAACCTTTCAGGTTGCGGGGATGTTCGCTGGCGCATTATTTGTCACCCTAATTCGCGCGTTGATGGGACTGAAGGCGTTCGATGCGTTCCTTTTCTCGGAACCGGCTTGGGTATTCGGCGGGCTGGTTGGCGCGATAGCGTTCCTTTTCGGCGTCGGCGTTGTGAGCGATTGGATGAAGTGGACGCGCGGAATTGACACGCCCGAGCACCACGAAGACGAACCGGGCTGGCGAAAATTTTTCGGCGTTTCTCTCGATCACAAAGTGATCGGCATTCAGTACACAGTGACTGCTTTATTCTTGATCTCGGTCGGCGGGTTATTTGCGCTGATCTTCCGAACAGAGCTCGCTGAATCACAGTTGCAATTCCTGACGGAGAACCTGCGCTTGTTCGACCAATCGGGACCGCAACTCTACAACACACTCATGTCGCTGCATGGCATGATCATGATCGTTTCGATCTTGTTGGGCATTGCCGGCATTATGAACTACGCCGTGCCAATGCTGATTGGCGCGCGCGATATGGCTTTCCCGCGTCTAAACGCTTTCGCCTACTGGCTTTCGGTGCCGGCGATCATGTTGCTGTTGATGTCGCTGGTATTAGGCGGCTTCGACACCGGCTGGACGGGCTATCCCCCGCTTTCAGCTCGCGCGCCGGTCGGCATGCAAATGTTCTTCCTCGGCGTGTTTGTCGCTGGCTGGTCGTCCATTCTGGGCGGCTTGAACGTGATCGCGACGACGTTGCGTATGCGCGCCAAGGGAATGTCCCCTTTCCGCCTGCCGATTTTAGTTTGGTCTGCGCTGGCGGCTTCCATCATCCAGTTGACCGCGACGCAGTTGATCGGTCTTTCATTCCAATTGGTGATGTTTCAGCGTTTGTTCGATATGGGCTTCTTCGATCCTGCTAAGGGCGGAAATCCCGTACTGTTCCAACATTTATTCTGGTTCTATTCGCATCCGGTCGTGTATGTGTTCGTGTTGCCGGGGCTTGGCGTAATCTCCGAATTGCTTCCGGTCTTTGCGCGCAAGCCATTGTTCGGATATCGCTGGGTGGCGTTGTCGTCGCTCGGCATTGCAACGGTCGGTTCCATCGTTTGGGCGCACCATATGTTCGCCTCAGGCATGAATGAATACTTGCGCGTGCCGTTTATGTACAGCACAATGCTGGTCGCTGTTCCGACAGGCGTGAAGTTCTTCTCGTGGGTGGCGACACTGTGGGGCGGTAAGATCGAGACCCCAACGCCGATGTTGTTCGTCCTCGGTTCGATCGTGGTCTTTCTTTTCGGCGGCGTGACCGGCCCTCCGAACGCGATGGTTGAGAACGGAAGAGCGTCGCGT
>BQMV01000054.1 GCA_022181005.1 Anaerolineaceae bacterium
CACGACGCTCTTCCGATCTCGCGGCGCAGGGTCGAGGTTTGTCTTATTAAGTCAACGCTGGTACCTGGACGTTGCGCAACCGCTCGATTTCTCGGACGGTTGGCAGGAGCGCCTAGCGTCCAGCGTCCATCGTCAAGGCTCTCTTCATCGTCCGGCGGGCAGCGATTTTTTTCTTTTCCCGAGAGCGTGCTATGAAACGGTTCCCGAGTTTGCCATTGGCAGGGCGGGCTGGGATAATTGGATGATCTATCAAGCGCGCAAAGAAGATTGGGCGGTCGTTGATTGTACGCCGGCGCTGACGATCGTCCATCAGAATCATGATTACTCGCATTTGCCCGGCGGCAAGCCGCATTATGCGCATCCTGAAACGAACGAGAACATCCGTCTCGCGGGCGGACAGGCGAACGTGCGTTATACGATTCTCGACTCGACGCATCAATTAACGAATGGCGCGCTTTCCCGCCCGAAGATGACGTGGCTGCGATTTACCCGCAAACTGGAGTTATTTCTCCGCGCTGTCTTTTTCTTCTTGCCCGAAGATGTGATCGAAAACGTTGCGCGCCCCAAACGCTGGCAAAAGCGCATTCGAAAAATCGTAAACCCTAAATCGTAAATCGTAAATCAAAAATCGTAAATCGGAAATCGTAAATCGAAATGCGCAAAGGACAAAATCCCGCTAAATCCATCAAAGACGTAGCCAAACCGGAACGGATCACGGTTGCGTTATTGAACTACATCCCCTTCTTGAGCGGATTTTACGCTCAAGCCCTCGACGTGTTAAAAGTATGTCTTGAATCCATGCGCAGGGACGCGGGTCTGCCGTTTGACTTGATGGTCTTTGATAACGGTTCGTGCGCCGAAGCGCGCGACTTTCTCGCAGCGGAGAAAGAAGCGGGTCGCATCCAATATTTGATTCTGTCCGAAAAAAATATGGGCAAAGGCGGCGCATGGAATGTGACGCTGGCGGGCGCGCCCGGTGAAATCATCGCTTACACCGACAGCGATGTTTTATTCTTCCCGAAGTGGCTCTCGCGTTCGGTTGAGATTCTTGAAACCTTTCCCAATGTCGGCATGGTAACGGCGCGTCCGTTTCGTACGCCGCCGGAATTATACGCGTCAACTTTGAAATGGGCGCAAGAGAATGCGACGCTCGACGAAGGTCAGTTTATTCCATGGGAAACTTTCTTGGAATTTAATCTCTCGCTTGGACAAACGGAAGAAGAGAATAAGAAAGTGTACGCGGAGACAAGAGATTGGCGCATTCAATATAAAAACGTCGCGGCGCTGGCGGGCGCGAGTCATTGGCAGTTTACGGCGTATAAATCTACGCTTCAACAATTTCTGCCCTTCGACATGGATAAGCCGATGGGGCAGGTACGTCAGTTGGATAAGCGCATGAACGATGCAGGCTTGCTGCGTCTGATGGTCTCCGATCCGCTGGCGATGAATATGTCTAACACGCTGGGGTATCTGAGAGGCGAGTTGAAAGGCGGAGAGATGAGCAAGCGCGTTTCGCTGAAGAAGCGCGCGTTGGAAGTTCGCTTCGTTAAGAAAGTTTTGATGGCGATCTATAATAAGATTTTCAGTTGGTATTACTCGTAGACAGCGACATGATCATCTCTCTGCAAAACCCGAAAATCAAACAGATTCGCGCGCTGGCGGCGCGCGTCAAAGAACGCCGCGAGTCGGGGATGTTTGTTGTCGAAGGCGTGAGGTTGATCGAGGAAGCCGTGAAAGAGAATTGGACGTTTGAAACGATCCTTTACGATTCGTCGGCGAGCGAGAGGGGCCGGGCGCTGATCGCAAACTTACGAACGAGAAGCGTAGACGTAGAGGAAGTTTCGACGGAGGCGATGAAATCTCTGAGTGAGACGGAAACTCCGCAAGGCGTTCTCGCCGTTCTTCGCTTCTCTCCCTTGCCGCTTGCCGACGATTTGAATTTCATCCTTATCGCCGATAGGATTCGCGATCCGGGCAATCTCGGAACTTTGCTTCGTTCTGCGGCGGCGACGGGCGCGCAGGCGGTTTTGATTCCGCCGGAGACGACGGATGCGTTTGCGCCAAAGGTTTTGAGGTCCGGCATGGGCGCGCATTTCCGTTTGCCGATTCGTGAAACAAGCTGGGAGGAAATCGAGCGGACGTGTAAGTCAACGAATGTGCGGGTTTTTCTAGCGGATATGGGCGGGCGATCTTGCTGGGAGGTTGATCTGCGGCAGCCGCTGGCGCTGATCGTGGGCGGCGAGGCAGAAGGCGCGAGCGCTCAGGCGCGGAAACTGGCGGAGGAGCGCATTGGCATTCCGATGGCGGGAAACGTCGAATCGTTGAACGCGGGCGTGGCAGGCTCTATATTGATGTTCGAAGCGGTCAGGCAGCGGCGTTGCATCCCGCAAGCGTCAACGCGCTTACGATGATAAAACCAACGAGCAGTTTTGATTTGGAGAAGGCATTTGTTTTCATGGCGCTTTCAATTTTACCAGTAGAGCCGAGCGTCGGAGCAAATCCTTTGCTCAAGATTTCTCGGCTACGCCTCGAAATGACATAAGAGCGAGTGAATGGGAACTTTATTTAATAGACCTCTTGCAAAAGTGTGCCATAATAGGCACATGAACTACAACACAATCGAATTTCTAAACGAGAGTGACTTCAAACGGCTGGCGAGTGTTCAGCGCGCAACCTTCAACCAGACGCTGGCAGTCGTCACAAAGGGGTTGCGAGACTTCGAGGAGCCGCTCAAACTGAGTCGCGCGGATCAGTTGTTGATGACCTTGATATACTGGCAAAAAGGCGCTCCAAGCCTAATCAGATTTGCGCATCAAGTATCGAACATGCCTGTCTTTGACGACGGGCATGTTTGGTTATAATCGCCTGCGATGAACTCTGCCGGCAAGACCGCGATTGCGGAAAAACTAAAATCTCTTGGAGTGAAGAAGGGAGTAACGCCTCCTCCTCAGGGCAAGCCCTTCGATCAAACTCAGAGCAAGCCTGATGCGCCTGCCATCGACTCGGTCGTCGCGGGAAGTTTTCTCGCCACCCCGCGCGGCGAGGTGTTCGTAGCGGAGCAATTCATTCCTCAAGATCATCAGTACGGCAATTCGAGCCTTCTTTCCTCTTTGCCTCTTTCATTAATATCCCAGTGGGCAAACGATTCTCTGATTTCCACTCTTCCACTTTCCAAGTTTGCTTTCCTCGATACCGAAACCTCCGGTCTCTCCGGCGGGACCGGCACGTATGCGTTCCTCGTCGGCGCGGCGCGTTTTGTGGACGGTCAATTCGTGTTGAAGCAATTCTTTATGCGCGATCCTGCCGAAGAAGCGGCGTTGCTTGAAGGGCTGGCGGATTTCCTCGCGCCGTGCGAGGCGTTGGTCACATTCAACGGTAAAGCCTTCGATGCGCCGCTGTTAAAGACAAGATACACGTTACATGACACGCCCTGTCCGTTCAAAGGCTATTCTCATTTAGACCTATTGCCTCTTGCGCGGCGGTTGTGGCGCGACCGGCTTGAATCGCGCGCGTTGAAATTTCTCGAGGAGCATGTGCTGGAATTCAAACGTTCGAGTGATGAAGCGCCGGGCTATGAGATCCCTTGGTTATATTTCGATTATCTTCGCACCGGCGACGCGCGCCCGCTGGCGGGGGTGTTCTATCACAACGCCATGGATGTGACCGCGATGGCGGCTCTGCTCGCGCACATGAACGATATGTTGGAGAGTCCGTACGAGGGCAGCGTGCAGCATGGCTTGGACTTTGTTGCGTTGGGGAGGTTGTTCGAGGATCTGGGGCGAGTCGAGGAAGCGGCGAAATTGTTCGAGCGTGGACTCGAGTCGCCGATGGGCAAGGCAGACTTCCACGTGGCGGTGAAGCGGTTGTCTATCCTGCAAAAGAAGCGCGGCGATTACGCGGAGGCAATCCGCTTGTGGGAAAAAGCCGCGAAGGCCGGTCATATTTACGCGCACGTCGAGCTGGCGAAATATCACGAACATAAAACGCGGGATGTGAAAGCCGCGCTCAAATGGACGAAATCGGCGCGGCGCATGGCGGAACGCGCCGACCTGCCGGCGTACGCGCGCAAGCACTGGCTCGATGAAATTGCCCGGCGGCAGGCGCGTTTGGAACGGAAAATTAACGGACACGTTTCGGCATGAATCGCATCTTTATAATAGCGGCGCTCCTGTTGACTGCCTGCGGAGGACAACCCGCTTCTTCCGCAGGGACGACTGACTCGCCCGTGCTGGCATCCACCACGCTTCTGGCAGACATCGCCCAAAACGCAGCAGGCGAACGTTTCCGCGTTCTGTCGCTTCTTCCCATCGGCGCAGACCCACACTCGTATCAGCCCGCGCCGCAAGATGTGACGAAGATCGCCGCGAGCCGATTGTTGATCGTCAACGGCGCGGGATACGAACGCTTCCTTGATGCGTTGCTGGAAAGCGCCGGCGGAAAGAGAGAGATCGTTGTCGCCTCATCGGGTTTATCGTCCGGGCTTGAGGCGGATGATCCGCACTTCTGGCTCGACCCGAATAACGTCATCGTCTATGTTGAAAACATCCGTGAAGCGTTGACGCACCTCGACCCCGACGGCGCGGCGGAATTTAAATCCAATGCCGATGCGTATGTCGCTAAGTTGAAAGCCCTCGATGCGTGGATCGTCGAACAGGTGCAACAAATTCCGCCCGAGAAAAGATTGCTCGTGACGAATCACGAATCGCTTGGCTACTTTGCGGAGCGATACGGTTTTACGGTCGTTGGGTCTGTGCTCGAAAGTTTCAGCGCCGACGCGTCGCCGTCCGCGCGACAAATGGCGGCGTTGATCGACGAGATCAAAGCCGCCAACGCGCCCGCGATATTTTTAGACGCCGGCGATAACCCCGCGCTCGCTCAACAAATCGCCGATGAGACAGGCGTAAGAGTCGTCGCTGATCTGCATCTTGAATCACTGACCGACGGCGCGCCCGCCGCGACCTACATTGATATGATGAAATACAATGTGACGCAGATCGTTGATGCGTTGAAATAATTCCTTCGTAGGGGCGAGGTTCTCTCGCCCGTTTGCGCAATCCAATAATAAGACGGGGAGACCCGCCCCTGCAAAATAAAATGTACCCAAACGCTCCGCACAAACACAACCAACCCATCCTCGATGTCTCGCTTCTGGCAGTGCGTTTCAACGGACATGTCGCGCTCGAGGACGTCACTTTCCATTTGCATGAGGGCGAGCGCGTCGCGGTTGTTGGTCCGAATGGCGCGGGGAAAAGCACGCTCATCAAAGTGATCGCCGGGGTGTTGCAACCGTCTTCCGGCGATGTGAACATCTATGGATCGCATCCCGATAAGCACGTGTGCATCGGCTACATTCCCCAGCGCTCGCAAGTGGACTGGAATTTTCCCGTCACGGTTGCCGATGTGGTGATGATGGGACGCTCGGCGAAACTCGGTCCGTTCAACTGGCCCCATAAAAAAGATTGGGACTTTGTGAATCACGCGCTCGAAACGGTGGAGATTCAAAACCTCGCCTCGCGCCAGATCAGCCAACTCTCCGGCGGACAACAACAACGCATGTTCATCGCCCGCGCCATCGCGCAGGAATCCGAACTGATGTTGATGGATGAACCCCTGACCGGCTTGGATACCCCGTCGCAGGAGGGAATTTTGAATCTGCTTGACCGCCTCAAGCAGGATAAGGTCACCGTGATGGTCGCCACGCACGACCTCGACCAAGCTGCGAGCCACTTCGACCGCATCCTATTGCTCAATCATCGCATCGTTGCGTTTGGCGTTCCGCAAGATGTGATGCAAACGAATAATCTCATTAAGGCTTATGGCGGGCGCATGAAAGTAGATTCGAAAGGGGCGATGTTGGTGGATGATTGTTGTCCTCCTGAGGAATAATTTACGATTTACGATTGCCGATTTACGATTGTTTGATGGCGTAGTTATTTTCCAAGAGTCTCTCAATTGAAGATATTTCAAAAGGAGTTCACCATGGATGAGAAAATGTTCAAGGCACGGACGAAGAAGTTGGCTGTGGCGATCATCAAACAAATGGACAAACTTCCAAATTCGCGCGCGGCGGATGTTGTTGCGAGACAGGTCATCCGCTCGGGTACTTCCGTCGGAGCGAATTATCGTGCCGCGTGTCGTGCTAAATCCACACCCGATATGATCAACAAAATGAAAATTGTCGAAGAGGAAGCCGATGAGACCGAATACTGGCTTGAAATCCTTGTTGAAGCGGGTCTTGCTCCTGAAGAGCAACTTGCCAGAATCCACAAAGAAACCGATGAGATTCTTACCATGACCGTCGCATCTATCAAGACTCTCCGCAATCGAAAATAATCGTAAATCGTAAATCTAAAATCGTAAATCTAAAATCGAATGTCTTTCCTTCTTACCCCTCTCTCCTACGAATTTATGCAACGCGGTATGATCGCCGCCGTGCTGGTTGGGATCATCTGTGCCGTAGTTGGCACGTTCGTCGTTCTGCGCGGCATGGCGTTCTTTGGCGACGCGCTGGCGCACACCATTTTGCCCGGTATCGCACTCGGGTATCTCGTCAGCGGCGGCGCGCGCGAACCGTTGTTCTGGTGGGCGCTTGGCACAGCCATCGTCGCGTCACTGGGAATCGGCGCGATCAGCAAAAATTCTCAGATCAAGGAAGACACAGCCATTGGGATTATCTTTGCTGGAATGTTCGCGCTCGGCATCGCGCTCATCTCAACCGTCCGCAGTTACGCCGTAGACTTGAGTCACTTCCTGTTTGGCGACGTGCTATCCGTTTCGACTCACAGTTTGTGGCTGATCCTCCTCTTCGGCGGGATCGTCCTCTTCATCATTTTCGCCTTCTACAAGGAATTCACCACGCTGTCGTTTGACCCTATCCTTGCCGCCACGCTCCGCCTCCCTGTGGACTTGCTCAACAATCTTCTGCTCGTGCTGATCGCGGTCACGGTCGCCGTCTCGCTTCAGACGGTCGGAGTCGCTCTCATGGTCGCCATGCTCGTCACCCCCGCCGCGACGGCGTATCTGCTCACCAATCGCCTGCCGAAGATGATGCTTCTCGCCGCGATCTTCGCGTCGCTTTCAGTGGTGATTGGGCTGTATCTCTCCTACTATCTCAGCATCGCTTCCGGCGCGGCGATTGTCCTCACTGCGACGTTTTTCTTCATCCTTGCTTTTGGGTGGAAGATCGGAAGAGCACACGTCTGAACTCCAGTCACGTGGCCTTATCTCGTATG
>BQMV01000055.1:0-259 GCA_022181005.1 Anaerolineaceae bacterium
TGCAATATTACAGTCAAAATAATGATCGGGATCGCGATAAGATTACGCATTTGAATCAAGGAGCGGGAATCAAAGGGCTAATATCCACCGGCGTGAAATCCACAATGACCAGAACGATCTGAAGGCGGTTAAAATCCACCACTGGTTGGATGGAAGCTTGTTGAAATAAATCCGATTCGCGCGCGCGGATGTTGACCACCTGCCCCACAATTAAGTCGGGCGGGTAACCGCCTCCCAGCCCAGAGGTCAACACAAGATC
>BQMV01000055.1:301-7230 GCA_022181005.1 Anaerolineaceae bacterium
AGCTAAAGTGTTAAGTCGCCGGTCAACGATCCGACGAGAGACGATTCCGTTTTCGCATTCTGTAGGCGAACGTTCACATTTGAAGCAGGATCGGTTATCAGTTGCACGCGCGCCGCATCGGCGATGACCGCGGTAACGCGCCCCACCAAACCTTGATTTGTCACGACTGGCATGCCTTTGCGTACGCCGTCATTGGAACCGCGATTGATGATCACATAATGCAAGAATGGGCTGGGATCTTTACCGATGACCTCCGCCGCCAAGAATGTATCTTCCGAATGCGCACGAGAGAAATCCACCAACGCCGCAAGGATCTCTCGTTCAGCCGCTTGTTGTTGCAGTTGAATGACTTGCGCTTGCAATTCTGCAACCTCAGCTTGCAAGCGGATATTCTGCTCGCGCATCGCGGCGACGTCGCGCGACGAGGTTAATAGATAATTTAATGCGACGAAGCGAGAGGAAAACCACGTCTGCGCGCCAACCAACGACCGCGTCACTGCGTTCGACACGGGTCCGAAGAATCCTCCCAATGCAAGCGCCAAAATACCCGCTACGACTAGGAATACAATCGTGATCTGAAGCGTGCGCGAGAATAAATTTTTCATATCGCTTGGGTTGACTTAACGCGCGCTACGGCGCGCCAACAACTACACGTTGCGCCGTGCGCTTCCACGTTCAAGCCCAATAAAATAACGGCTCAAATTATCGAAGTCGTCGAATACCATGCCCGCGCCGCGCGCCACGCACGTCAGCGGATCTTCCGCCACCCACACGCGCAACTTCACTTCGTCCGAAAGCCGCTCTGCCAGTCCTTGCAGCAAGCCCCCTCCGCCAGCAAGGCAGATACCCGTTTCCATCAAGTCGGCAATGATCTCCGGCGGGATCTCATCCAACGTATCGCGCACCGTATCTACAATGACCTGCACTGAACTCGCCAACGCTTCGCGGATCTCAACAGACGACACTTCCACGCTCTCCGGCAAGCCCGTCACAAGATTGCGCCCGCGCACTTCCATTGTCTTTTCCGGTTGAAGCGGATACGCCGATCCAATTGTCCACTTAATCTGTTCCGAAATGCCTTCGCCAATGAGAAGATTGTATTTATTTCGTAAATATTGCACGATATCCTGGTCCATTTCATCGCCCGCAACGCGCAATGAACGCGAGACTACTACGCCGCTCATAGACAAGACTGCCATTTCCGTCGTACCGCCGCCAATGTCAATCATCATACTGCCGCGAATATCGCCAATGGGCAACCCCGCTCCCAGAGCCGCAGCGATCGGCTCTTCGATCATATACGCGGCACGCGCGCCAGCCGCCATAACGGCGTCGTGCACGGCGCGCTTTTCCACTTCAGTAACTCCGGTCGGGATTCCTACAATGACGCGCGGGCGCGGAAGCGGAACAACGCTATGTTCATGGACACGATCAATAAAATATTGCAGCATCACCTGAGTAATATCAAACTCCGAGATTACGCCATCTCGCAAAGGACGCACAACCGCAACATTGCCCGGCGTTCGTCCGATCATCTCTTTAGCCTCCAAACCGATTGCAAGAGGCTGGCGCAAACGCTTATCAATCGTCACCCACGACGGCTCATTAATTACAATGCCTTTACCGCGCACGTTTACTAGCGTATTTGCAGTGCCCAGATCGATCGCAATATCTAAAGATAGAAAGCCCAATAACCAATTAATTGGATTAAATGCCAAAGCAGGCTCCTCAAGATTTCCTTATCTAACTAACGTAATATTATACCTAACAATCGGTTGCCTCGTGAAATCGCGTATAATCAACCTGATGAAACGCCCGGATCCTCTCGTTATCGGCGTCGCCGGCGGCTCAGGCTCCGGAAAGACAACCGTCGCTCAGACGATCCTGTCACGAGTAGGTCGCAACCGCATCGCCTTCCTCCAACACGATTCGTACTATAAAGACCTGAGCGGATTGCCCCCCACGCAGCAGTCGGAAATTAACTTCGATCATCCCGACTCGCTCGAATCGGACTTATTAGCCCAGCATATCGCTTCGCTTCGCAACGGGACTTCGGTCTGGGTTCCCATCTACGACTTCTCCGCCAACCGGCGCACCGGCGACGTCTTCATCGTGGAGCCGCGCAGCGTTATTCTCGTGGAAGGAATCTTAATCTTCACCGAACCGAAATTAAGGAGCATGTTCGACGTCAAGATCTTCGTAGACACCGACGCAGACTTACGCTTCATCCGCCGTCTCAAACGCGACATCGCCGAACGAGGCCGCACGACCGAATCGGTCATTCAACAGTATCAAGCCACCGTGCGCCCTATGCACCTCGAATTCGTCGAGCCTTCAAAGCGCTACGCCGACGTAATCATCCCCGAAGGCGGGCACAACGCCGCCGCGCTCGACATGGTCGTCGCTCGCATTGAAGCGTTATTAAAGTAAAGCAGCCTCTCTCTCCCTTTTCTCGTCAAAGAAAAGTGAAAGAGGGCTTATCAAACCACACTCAAACAGGAGAAGAAATGCCAAAACAATGGAAATCTGCCCCGCAGATGCAAATTGATCCGAAGAAAAAATACAAGGCGCGCATGGAGACCGACAACGGCGTCATGGTCATCGAGTTGTTCGCCGACAAAACGCCAAAGACCGTCAACAATTTCATTTTCCTCTCGCGCGAGGGATTCTATGACGGCGTGATCTTTCACCGCGTTATTAATAATTTCATGGCGCAAGGAGGCGACCCGACCGGCACCGGCATGGGCGGACCCGGCTATAAATTCGAAGACGAATTCCACTCCAGTTTAAAACACGATAAACAAGGCGTGCTTTCTATGGCAAACGCCGGACCGGGCACAAACGGTTCACAGTTCTTCATTACCCATACTCCCACCCCGCATTTGGATAACCGCCATAGCATTTTTGGACAAGTCGTAGAAGGTTTGGATGTGTTGATGTCCATTCCAGCGCGCGATCCTAACAATAGAAGCGCTCCAGCCGTCAAGATTCTTAGCGTCGTCATTGAAGAAAGCGAATAGGAACGGTTCGGCGAAGACGACGCAAGCGCAGCCTTCTGCGTCGTCTTCGCGCGCAATTATGCGAACTATTCTACGGGCGGCGGCGTTTGCCGCAGTCGTCGCCATCACGCTCTATGTGTTCAGCATTCGCGAGCGCGTGCAAGAATTCGCTGAGTTCGGTTATCCGGGCGTTTTTCTCATCGCCCTGATCGCTAACGCGACGATTCTGCTCCCCGCGCCGGGCGTGGCAATCGTTTATGCGATGGGCGCGGTCTTTCATCCTCTCGGCGTGGGAATCGCAGCCGGGACCGGCGGCGCGCTTGGCGAACTCTCCGGTTACCTCGCCGGCTTCAGCGGACAGGCTGTCATCGAAAACACGCAACTTTATGAACGGATAAAGCCGCTCGTGAAGAAATACGGCGGTTGGGCGATACTCTTTTTATCGGCGATCCCCAATCCCTTCTTCGACGCGGCGGGTATCGCGGCAGGCGTTGTGAAAATCCCGCTAAAAACATTCTTGTTCTTCGTATGGATCGGTCAATTGATTAAGATGACCGTATTTGCCTACGCGGGCAACTATTCAATAGAGTGGATCGCGCAATTTATACATTAATATCTAGAGGAGTTTGTCATGAACGCTTACCGCACGATTGATGCATATCTTGAAAAGAATATGGATAAAAGCATCGCCGAACTCTCCGCGCTCGTCGCGCAACCGAGCATCAGCGCACAAGGAGTGGGATTGAAGGAATGCGCGGCGTTGGTTGCAGATATGCTGCGGGCGCGCGGCTTCGCCGCCGAAGTCATGGACACTGAGGGCGCGCCGGTCGTCTTCGGCGAGCGAAAAGGCAAATCGGACAAAACGCTGCTGTTCTACAACCATTACGACGTTCAACCGCCTGAACCATTGGAATTATGGGAAACGCCCCCGTTCGAACCGTCGCTGCGCGCGGGCAAACTGTACGGTCGCGGCGTGAGCGATGATAAGTCGCACATTACTTCGCGCCTATTTGCCATTGATGCGTTGCTTGACTCCGACGGCGAGCTTCCGTGCAACGTTAAATTCATCATCGAAGGCGAAGAAGAAACTACCAGCGTTCACTTACACGAATTCATCCTTGCGCACAAAGACAAATTAAAAGCCGATGCGTGTATTTGGGAGTTCGGCGGCGTAGATCACCGCGAAGTTCCAATGCAATCTCTTGGCTTGCGCGGAATTTGTTATGTGGAACTCTCAGTGGAACGACTCAATACCGATGTGCATTCCGGCGTGGGCGGTTCAATCATGGAAAACGCGGCATGGCGGCTGGTCTGGGCGCTCTCTACGCTCAAAGGACCCGACGAAAAGATACTCATCCCCGGCTTCTACGATGACGTTAAGCCGCCCTCTGTGCGCGACCGCGAACTAATGGCGGCGCTGCCCGACGTCGCCGAAGAGTACAAGAAACGCTTCGGCGTACAAAAATTCATCAAAGGTCTCACTGGTGGAATCGACCTCAAAATGGAAGAGGTTTTCGTCCCCACCTGCACCATCTGCGGGCTTACCAGCGGCTACCAAGGACCAGGCGCGAAGACCGTCTTACCCGCCAAAGCCTCCGCCAAAGTAGATTTCCGCCTCGTGCCAGATCAGAAGCCTGAAGATATCCTTCGCAAACTTCGCGCGCATCTTGACGCGCAAGGGTTTGACGATGTGCAGATTAATTTCCTCGGCGGCGAACCAGCGGCGCGCACCGACCCAGACGATCCGTTCGTACAAACTGTCATACAGACTGCCGAAGAAGTATACGAATTCCCTATGGAGATCGTCCCCATGGTCGGCGGTTCGGGACCCAATTATCCGTTTGTGCACGATCTTGGGCTGCCGGTCGCGACCGCCGGGCTTGGTCATCCAGATTCGCGCGCGCACGCGCCCAACGAGAACATTCGCCTCGATTTATATCTCAAACATGCGCGGCACATGGCGCGATTGATGAAAGAGTTCGCGCGCTCATAACCCGCCTAGCTATCAGAATATGACCAAAATCGCTCTGCTTTCGTTATGTCTCTTCCATCAAGAAGGACTATACTGTTGTACCTATCATCATCGTTATGGAGGTTTTTATGCTCGTTAGTGAAAGAATGTCTCGCCCAGTAATTACCGTCGCGCCGGAAGACTCGTTGCACGATACCGCCGAACTGTTCCGGCGCGAACACATCCGCCGCGCGCCGGTAGTTGAACACGGCAAGCTGGTCGGCATTATCTCGCAGTCAGATTTACTGAATGCGTCTCCTTCAACGGTTACATCGCTCAGCGTTTGGGAATTAAATTACCTCTTGAGTAAAGTGACCATTAGCCGCGTCATGAAAAAGAAAGTTCACACAGTCGCCGCAGATACCCCCATCGAGGAAGCCGCACGCATCATGGCAGATTACAAGATCGGCGGGTTGCCAGTCGTTAACGACTCCGGACGCGTAGTCGGCATGATCACCGAAACCGACCTGTTCAAAGTGTTCCTCGAAATGATGGGCGCTCGGCAAAAGGCAACGCGCGTTACCGCTCTCATCAACGATGAACGCGGCGAGCTCGCCAAACTGACAAAAGCCGTCGCCGACGCGGGCGGCAACTTCATCTCCCTCGGCACTTTCGCCGGCTCCGAAGCCGGCACAAAAGTAGTCACTTTCAAAGCGCTGGGCATTAAAGAGAAAGACGCTAAAAAAGCGCTTTCAAACGTGGTGAAAAAATTCTGGGACGTTCGGACGAGTTAGCCTAGCGCCGATTCGTGATCTTTCTGGGCGGTTTGCCTTTTAAGCCGTCTACTTCGTGAGGGGTTAACGCGCGCCATTGCCCCGGCGTGAGATTCCCCATGCGCAGCTCGCCGATGCGAATACGCAGAATGCGCACGATCGGCAGCCCGAGTTGCTTACATGTCTCGCGGATCTGACGCTTGCGCCCTTCGCGCATCGTCACGCGCACCCAAGCGCCCTTCCCTTGCGGCGATTCAAAGCGCAACTCGACCGGTTGCGTCTTGTATCCGTCTTCCAATACAACGCCGCGCCTCCATGTATCCAATTGTTCCGTATCGGGGCGCCGCGCCAATAAAACGCGATATTCCTTCTCATGCCCATACCGCGGATGCGTCAGACGATTGGCAAGGTCGCCGTCGTTCGTCATCAACACCAGCCCTTCGCTCTCAAAATCCAATCTGCCAACGGGGTATAAATGTCCGGGCGCGTCAATCAGATCGCGCACCGTGCGACGCTCATCCCCTCTTTCCTTCTCAACAGTGGATAACACATTGCGCGGTTTATACAAAGCAATATACGCCAATGTCTCCAGCGCGGCAATAGGTTTGCCGTCTACGGTGATTCTATCCGTTTGCGCATCTGCCTTCGCGCCCAATGAGACGATCTGCCCATTCACGCGCACGCGCCCCGCGGAAATAAATTCCTCGCAAGCGCGGCGCGAGCCGTATCCCGCCTGCGCGAGTATCTTCTGTAATCGTTCCTGCATCGTATGCTGTCCTGCCAAACCTTATTGAAATAAACTATCGCCTGCCATCTGCGACAACCCCGCTATTATATCGAAGAAACAACTATTTCTCGGAAAGTGACAATTCGCGAAAGCAGCTAAAAAGCCATAACTAAATTCTCCGCCGCACTTGCGCCTCAATCGTCAAGTTAGTATACTTACGCCACTTATGCCGCCTGAAAAGATCGGACGCTACGAAATTAAATCAGAGCTTGGGCGCGGGGGCTTTGCCACCGTGTATCTGGCGTACGATCCGCTCTTCGAACGCGAAGTGGCAATCAAATGCTTGCCGCCTGAATTAATCCATTCTGACCAGCAATTTCGCACTCGGTTCGAACGCGAATCGAAAATCATCGCTCAACTAGAGCATCCCGCCATCGTACCTGTTTACGATGTCGGTCAGGAAAACAACCAGCCCTATT
>BQMV01000056.1 GCA_022181005.1 Anaerolineaceae bacterium
ATCCCGATCGCGCCGCCAAGTAAGCGACGCCCGGCTTCCCTTCGATCAATGAGCCGCTGCGCGAGCGCGTCCCCTCCGGTGCGATAATTAAACACTTGCCTGCTTCCATGAGCGCGATCATCTTGCGAAGCGCTTTGAGGTCTGCGTTGAAGCGATCTACGAAGAGGAAGTTCAGACGTTTGCCTAGCCAGCGAACCCATCCTTTTTGTCCCCATTTCTCGCCGACGGGAATGAATAGGTCGGTGCGGTCAATGGCGTAGTACACCATCACGATGTCGAGAATGCCGATGTGATTCGCCGCGAGGATCATTCCGCCGCTGGGCGGCACGTTTTCCTTTCCGCGCAATTCAAAACGCGCGATCAGATTTAGCAACAAACGAATGAGAAAACGGATGACGGAAAGCATAGGTTATTGTTGGATGAGTGTTTTAAGATAAGGATGGTTCGCATAAAAGCCGCGATAGTTTTCGGGGAGCATCGCCGCAATGCGACACATTAGCTCGTCGGTGGCTTGGCGCAGCGCCTGTTCGCGTCCTTTGCCGGCGGCGAGTTGGATAGTGAACGGCTTTCCTATCCGTACTACGATTTTTGAGCGGCGAAGGCGTTTGAGGTTTTCCAAAATTACGCGGTCTTCGGTGCCGGTGATCGCTACCGGTATGACCGGGCAGCCGCTTTTGCCGGCGAGATACGCCGCGCCGAGTTTTGCCTCTTGCAGCGTTTCGGTTTTGGAGCGCGTCCCTTCGGGCGCAATAGCCAGCGCGCCGCCTTGCTTTAAGCGCGCCAATATCTCGCGCATCGCGGAGAAGTCGGCTTCGAAACGGTTGAGCCAGATGGCGTTAACGCTGCGTCCGATAAGACCGAAGAGCCAGTGATTTTTGTATTTCTCCGCGACCGGTAAGATCAAGTCTTGGCGATTGATCGCGACGAACAGTACCGCAGTATCCAGCCTGCCGAGGTGATTCGCCGCGCCGATGATATTCCCTGATGGGATATTTTCCATGCCGTGAATTTCGATTACGGCGATGGAGCGCATGAAAAGGCGAATAAGAAAGCGGGCGAACTTAAAGAACATGCGGCAGATTGTACAACAAAACGAGATAAATTCCATCTGCGCGAGGTGGAATGAGAAAAGCCGCCGGTCGGAGTGGGGCGGCTTTCATGGATAACTGGCGCAGAGTATAAGGTTTTGCTATTTCCAGAGGTAGTCGTCGCGTTTCTGGCGCGATGCGCTTTCTTTGCCATAACGCTCGAACATACGCTGGAAGATCGCCATATCGTTGGGCGAAATATTGATGATCTCGAAGCCGACGTTGAATGTATTGAATTCAAAGCGGTCGGGGATAACCCATTTACTGCGAGCGATAAAATTTATCGAAGTCTGACTCGATAGGTCGGGCGTAAGTTCGATGAACATATGAAAATCTCGGCCGGGTTGTATGTTCTGGGGGCTGTCGAGCTTAAATCCGCCGGCGCTGATGTCGGAGAGGCAACCGACAACCTGCTTCGTGTTCTTGTCTTTGATCTGTAAATAGTAAGACAAGTCGCGCCGGTCTACTTTTCGTTTTTCGTTCATGATAACTCCTTAGGGCGTACGCAAGACCTTAAGCCGCGAACCAAGTCAATTCACGCGAATTGTTTAAAACTGCAGTGATTCACGACAAAGGATTTCGGCTTGCGCAGGTCATGCTCCTAATGTGAACAGTATAAAACAAAAAGAGGGAATTATCAAATAAAAAGCGCGTTTTTCGATGCGAGGTTAGCGCTCCACCCGTAAAATATGCGTGAAGATCGTCGCGCCTGAGCCGCCGATATTTTGCGCCATGCCGATGCGCGCGTCTTCCACTTGTGTAGCGCCGCATTCGCCGCGCAATTGTTGGACGAGTTCCACAATTTGATAAACGCCCGTTGCGCCGACGGGGTGCCCGCGCGCCTTAAGACCGCCGCGCGCACAGATCGGCCTGTCGCCGGTCGGACTGATGCGCCCATCCAAGCCGAGTCGCACGCCCTGCCCGCGTTCGGCGAATCCGCACGCTTCCAGCGCAAGCGCCGCCATGATCGTAAACGCATCGTGCAGTTCAAAGATGTCAACGTCGTCGGGCGAAATTCCCGCCATCTCGTAGGCGCGTTTCGATGAAGCGTACGCGGCGGATAAAAACAGCGGATCGCGGCGCGAGTGTATGGCGATCGTGTCTGTAGCGGCGGCGGAACCAGCGATTACAACCTTCGGCTTATTCGCCGCCGCCGCGACCTTTTCCGCCGGGACGACGACTACAGCCGCCGCGCCGTCGCCGATGGGGGAAGCGTCCAGCAGGTTGATTGGAGCGGCAACCATTGCCGATCGTTCGAATTGTTCGAGGGTGACCTCTTCATGCAGCCGCGCAAACGGATTGTGCATGGCGTTAGCGTGCGCGTTGATCGCGAACGGCGCGAAGTCTTTGTGTTCCCAGCCGAACTCGTGCATGTAGCGCCGCATGATGAGCGCGTTTAAGCCGACGAAAGAGATGCCTTGATCCAGTTCGTAGTCCGCGTCCGATGCGGCGGCGAGCGCCGAAGCGACGTCGCGCCCGATTTTGTCGGTCATCTTTTCAACGCCGATGACGAGCGCCGAGTCGATCTCGCCCGCTGCGACGGCTATCAGCGCGGAACGAAGCGCCGCCGCGCCCGAAGCGCATGCGGCTTCCACCTTTACGGCTTCTTGTCCCCAGAGCCCGATCCAATCTGAAAAGAATGCGCCCAGTTGACTCTGCTGGCTGACGGTGGACGACAGCATGTTGCCGACGAAGAGCGCGTCCACCGTTTCAACGCCGGCGTCTTGCATGGCGGCGAACGCGGCGTCGCCGCCGATCTCGCGCAGAGATTTATCCCACTGTTCGCCGATGTGAGTCTGTCCAATTCCTAGGATTGCCGTTGGTCGCATGTTTGCCTCAGATGATTTATACTGCGGTTACGCACAGGCGCGGAAGCGCGTCTGGCGCGTAGAATTACAATTGTAATCGGAGCGACTCTCATTTGCTGTCAAAAAAAGCGCGCGCGGCGTGGAATCGAGATCTTTTGCTCTCACTCGAACAGTTTGGAGCGGAGGGGAGCGCCGCCGCGTCCTATTTGCGCGCGCATAAAACGCGTATCGGTTTTCGGAAGGCGCGGGCGAGCGTCGGCGCGTTTTGGACGCCCTTCGGCGCGCTCTATTTCAACGCGCTTCATTATTCATCGCGCATGAATCCCGCCGATGCGCGCGCGTTGACCTTGTTAATTCATGAGACGAAGCATTTACAGCAGGGATTGATTGCCGCGCTGTCGGTCTATGGCGAGTTGGAGGCGTGGCAGTTGCAGTTCAGCGTGTATCATCGAAAGACGAATGAAAAAATGTCTCCCACGATTGAAGCCCTGCTGGCGCTTCCGCTCGGATGGGATCGCGCAACGCTTCGCCGGGCGCGCGAGTTGATGCAAGAGCACGCCGGGAAAGGCTATCGCGTCGACTTGCTGCCGCTCTATCCGTTGGGAAAAGAGATTCGATACCGCCTGTGGGGGAAAATGCCATGAGCGCGCGCGCGGATATTCTAGCGCTGTTTGCAGGCGAGAAACTCGCTTCGCCGCCAGCCTTTAGCGGATTGATTCACGCGTTAGACGAAGGGCTCGTCTTGCGCGAGGCGCATCGCGATGCGCGGAAGATGGCGCGCGCCGCGACGAACGCGTTTATGTTGACAGGAATGCCGTCTGCGACGCTGCCGCTGGACTTGTGCCTGCCTGCGGAAGCGCTCGGCGCGGAATTGAATTATGCAACGGAGGGTTTTCCGCAAGTCAAGCAGCCGTTGCTTGAAAGCGTTGCGGACGTTGCGCGATTGACGAGTTGGAACAGCGAAAGAATTGATCTCGTCTGCGAGGCGATTCGCTTCACAAGAGAAACTGTCGGAGACGACGCCGTCATTTCGGGGATGATCGCGGGACCGTATACGCTTCTATTATATTTATGCGATCTTAAGAGCCTATTTATTGCAATGAAAAAAGAGCCGCAGGCTGTGTCGGACGCGCTCTTGGGGCTGTCCTCTTTTCTAGCGAGAATTGGCGGCGCGTATCGAAACGCCGGCGCAGATTTTGTAACGATCCACGAAGCGGGCGGATCGCCGGGCTTTATCGGACCGGCGAGGTTTGAGCGTTTTGTTCTGCCGGCTTTGAAGGCGCTGCATGCCGACCTACCCAGCCCGCGCGTGTTATCGGTGTGCGGAGATACGAATCGGTCTATGAGCGCGTTGGCAGAGTCGGGCGCGGAGGCGATCTCGGTGGATGAACTGAACGACCTCGTTGAATCGCGTAAGATTTTAAAGGATGCGTTGCTTTTCGGAAATCTCGATGCGGCGGCGATGTTGTGGAAGGGCGACCCGGCTGAGATCGTTGAAGCCGCTCGCCGCGCGAAAGAATCGGGCGTGGACGCGCTCTGGCCCGGCTGCGATCTGGTCGCTGCCACGCCGCCCCGCAACATAAAGGCGATGTTGTCCGGCGGCGAGTCTTGAGACAACGCGTAAAATTTTTGGAGTATTTCTTAAGCGCAAGCCGCCGCCGATAAACGCAGACGAAAAGGATAAGAAAGTTATCATCGGGGTTGATCCGAGTGTATCCACGGTTAAGACCGGGTTGAGCGCCGGCTTCTTAGACCTTTCTTGTAAAATTATCTCATTCTTTATTCGAGTAAAATCAGAGAATGACATCGCACACCGCTCCCGCAAGCATTCATAAACTCGTTGAAACCTTCGAGCAGAATTTGGATTCGTATCGTTCGACCAAGAACGAGACGGAGTTGCGCCGCGAGTTTTTGGATAAGTTCTTCACCGCTTTAGGCTGGGACGTTGCCAACGAGAAAGCCTACGACGAAGCGGGCAAGGAAGTGGTGCACGAATTTTCGGTGGAGGTTTCGGGTCAGCAGAAAAAAGCGGACTACGCCTTCCGCGTGGGGCGCGGGGACAAGTTCGATTTTCTGGTCGAGGCGAAGAAGCCGTCGGTCAAGATCGAGTCGAGTCAGGACGCGGCGTTTCAGATCCGCAGGTATGGATGGAGCGCGAAACTTCCGATCAATATCCTCACGGACTTCGAGCATTTCGCCGTGTACGATTGCCGCGCCAAACCCAGTTACAGCGACAAGGCTTCGACGGGGCGCATCCTGCTCATCCATTACAAAGAGTACGTCGAACGTTGGGATGAGATCGCCGCGATCTTTTCGCCCGAAGCGGTGCCGCAGGGATCGTTCGCCAAATACGCCGAAGGGATCAAAGGCAAGCGCGGCACAGCGGACGTTGATGACGCGTTCTTGCAGGAGATCGAACGCTGGCGTGAATTGCTGGCGAAGAATATCGCCTTGCGGAACGAAGACATTGACATCGCGGGCTTGAATTACGCCGTGCAAATGACGATTGACCGCATCGTCTTTTTACGCATCTGCGAGGAGCGGGGGATCGAGGCGGAGAATCAGTTACAAGACATCACCCTCACCCCTAACCCCTCTCCCGCTGGGAGAGGGGCAGGGGGCGAGGGAATTTACCGCGAACTCTGCGAGTTATTCAAACGCGCCGACACGAAGTACAACTCTGGCTTGTTCCACTTCAAACAGGAAAAAGAACAGGCGAGCCGCGCCGATGATTTGACTCTCGGTCTCGACATTGACGACAAGGTCTTGAAAGACATCATCTCCAATTTATATTATCCGAAAAGCCCGTATGCGTTCTTGTACATCCCCGCCGATATTTTGGGACAGGTGTACGAGCGTTTCCTCGGCAAGGTGATTCGACTCACAGCGGGGCACCAAGCCAAAGTGGAGGAGAAGCCCGAAGTCCGCAAGGCGGGAGGCGTGTACTACACTCCCACGTATATTGTGGATTACATCGTCAAGAACACCGTAGGGAAGTTGGTTTCCCCTCTCCCTGAGGGAGAGGGCAGGGTGAGGGAGAGATCCGCCCTCACCCCTAACCCCTCTCCCAGCGGGAGAGGGGGACTCACCCCGAAGGAAGTTGTGAAACTCAAAATTGTTGACCCCGCCTGCGGCTCGGGGACGTTCCTGCTCGGCGCGTATCAATTTTTGCTGGACTGGCATTTGAATTGGTATGTGAATGACGATGCGGAGAAGTGGGTCAAGCAAAAAGCCCTCACCCCTGCCCCTCTCCCAGCGGGAGAGGGTGTCCGAAGGACGGGTGAGGGAGGATATAGACTCACCACCTCCAAGAAGAAAGAGATTTTGCTCAACAACATTCACGGCGTGGACATTGACGCGCAAGCCGTGGAGGTGACCAAACTCTCGCTGTTGCTCAAAGTGTTGGAAAACGCCAGCGGACAATTGGGACTCGGCATGGAGCGCGTCCTGCCCGATTTGGGGAACAACATCAAGTGCGGAAACTCGCTGATCGGATTCGATTATTTCGAGGGACAGTTATTGCCCGATGAAGAAGAGCGGGCAAGGGTGAATCCCTTTGATTGGAAGAGTGAGTTTCCGCAAGTCTTTTCGACCCCCTCTGCCTTCGGCACCTCCCCCAAATCCGCAGGTGGGAAGACTCTTAAATCAATAGACAGTGCGGATTTGGGGGAGGCTGGGAGGGGGTTCGACGCCGTCATTGGAAATCCGCCGTATGGTTTTCATCAAATTCATTCAGACAGTGTTAAGCCTTATTTCAAGAATAAATTTTTATCCGCATCTGGAAGTTACGAAAATTATTTTCTTTTTTACGAACAATCCTTGTCTTTATTGAAAGTCAAAGGTGTTCATGGGTTTATTGTTCCTGTGACTTGGTTAACTATTCCTTCTGCCAAGTCACTCCGAGAGTATGTACTAAAAAACTATCATGTCCAAGAAATTCTTTGGCTTTCCAGTCAGGTTTTTGAAAACGCACAGGTAAACACATTAATTTCAATTATTCAAAAAGAAGCATCTGCGGAGACGATCGTAAAGATATGTGATACAAGCGAAAGCTCAATAACAGTAAAAGAAGAGAGAGTTTACAACCAGAAACAATATATTGATGGCGATTATTACATTGGAATATTTGAGACTGACGGCGACAATTTACTTCTCGAAAGACTTGTCAAAATTTCTCAACCTCTAAAAAACTTTGCTCGCCCGTGTTCTGGTTACAATCCATATGAAGTAGGGAAAGGTCAGTCACCAAAAGGTGGATTGCAAACAAAGGAAACAGTACAAA
>BQMV01000057.1 GCA_022181005.1 Anaerolineaceae bacterium
CCTCGCCCCCACACTTTCCACCCGCTACTTTCCAAACACTCTCTTCACCCGCGCGCGACATTTTCCTGATCGTCGCAGGCAGTCTGCTGGTTGCCGCGCTGGCGCAAATTGAGATACTTCTTCCGTTCACGCCTGTCCCGATCACGGGGCAGACATTCGGCGTTCTGCTCATCGGCGCGGCGCTGGGATCGAAACGCGGCGCGGCTTCATTGATCCTCTACATCATCGAAGGCGGACTCGGTCTTCCCTTCTTTGCAGGCGGCGCGCGCGGACTGAGCATCCTCACCGGCGCAACGGCGGGCTACCTCGCTGGCTTCGTCGTTGCCGCGTATGTTGTGGGTCTGCTGGCAGAACGAGGCTTGGAACGAAGCGTCCGCACGTCCATCATTCCGTTCATTGTCGGCACGGTCATCATTTATCTTTTCGGCGTCGCGTGGCTGGGAATCTTTTTGAAAAGTTTTGGTCAAGCCGTTGAGTTTGGTCTGCTCCCCTTTTTGGTCGGTGATGCGATCAAGTTGATTCTCGCCTCGCTCGCGTTGCCCGCGGCATGGAAGTTCGTGAAATAATTCTTAGCCACGAATACTTCGACAGGCTCAGTACAAGCTTCACAGATTTACACGAAAAAAGCCGACCCAATTGAAACGGGTCGGCTTTCGTCTTGTCCGATTCGGGACAGAAAAATTCAAATCCGCGATAATCCGTGTAATCCGTGGCTGAATCTAATTGGGAAACCATCTTTCATTGAGCAACCGCTGGTTTCAAACTCGCTGCAACTTGTTCGCGGTAGCCCACCGTGTTGTACGTGCAAAATGGAATCATCCGCCCGTCGGGGATTAAAAACTCCACACAACATTTCATCGCGTTCTTTACGTTGAAAGTGTGCGGGTCCATGAAGTCGCGCGTGTTGATCATGAACACGTGGAGACCGAGGTCGCGCGGCGCGTGTTCGCTCAACGGTAGATGCGCGTGGCAGGATTCGCAGCGTTGACCCGCGCGCGTTTCTTCGATGGTGTGATGTTCGCTCCCGCCGTTCGACTTCCCTTTGAGCATGTTCGTAATATCCTGCGCGGCTTCGTCCGAACCGACCTTTGCCGAACTGCTCCACAGCCGTTCGAGCGTTTTGAGCAGATCGTCGTTCACGGCGGGGAGCGTGCGGTTCTTGATGTAGTTGAGATAATACGAAATATCCAAAATGCGCGTGATTGGCGTGACCGTGTCGCCTTCGATCATCGCGTATGTGACGAAGTTGCACGTCGGCATACAACATGGGACGGGGACAAAGTCGTCCAGTTTGATCAAGCCGTTCGTCTGCGTTTCCAAATTTTTCAACACATCGGGGATCGTCATGCGCGTGAGCGGATCGGAAGGGATGTGCCGCTGGGCGCGGAAAGCAGGCTGAAAATTGACGCCGAACACCGCGGGATGACTCAAGCCGAACTCGACGATGCGTCCGACCTCGTGTTCGTTGATTCCACGCTCGACCGCCGCGACCAGCACCACGCGCATATCGTGTTTCGCCAGCCGATCCAACGCTTTCAATTTGATGTCCAGCAAATCCGCTTTGCCGCGGATCAATTAGTTCGTGCGCGCGTCGAAGCCGTCAAACTGCAAATAGACGTGCGCCTTCGTCTTCGCCAGCGCTTCCAAAAATTTATCGTCGCGCGCGATGCGGATGCCGTTCGTGTTCAGCATCACGTATTTGATCCCCTTACGGTTTGCCAGTTCGATGAACTCGATGATTCTCGGATGCAGACTCGGCTCGCCGCCTGAAAACTGCAACACTTCGGGGTCGCCTTCCGCGGCGATGAAATTATCAATCATGAATTCCACTTGCTCGTAAGTCAACTCAAAGCCGTCTTTGGCGAGATGCGTTCCAGCGTTGGCGAAGCACAGCGGGCAATCCAAATTGCAAGCTTGGTTGACCTCGATCAATCCCAAACAGGCATGTTGCTGATGATCGGGGCACAGCCCGCAATCATGCGGACAACCTTCGCGAATTTCTGTTGAAAATTTCAATGGAATTGTGCCAGGTTTATTGTACGGCATGATCTTGACGTACAACTCGGCATCGCCGAAGAACAACGCCTCAGATGAACCGTGATCCTGGCACCATTTACGAATATAAACTTTCCCATCGCGCAGAAGAATCCGCGCGTCAACGACCTTGCGGCACTCGGGGCAGATGGATTTTGTGAGTTCCCAAAAGATTTCCTTGCGATCTTCTTTGACGATGGTCGCTTCCATGAATTCTCCATAGATCGTTTAATAGTATCGTCCCGAAGGTTTTGGATTCGCGGCTAATTTTTCCAAGATAACCTTCGGGACGTTTTCAGGAGGATGAGTTAAAAACCGCTTCCGCTGAGTGCGACAAAGCACCACACGGTAAAGATCACTCCGAGACAAATTACAATGGCAAGTGCGATGCCGAATCCCGCCACCATGCCGAGGGCGATCTGGCTGCGCGTGAGAGCGAAATAGATCACAAGGGCAATGTTGATCACCCACGGCATAAGGAGCAAAGCCCAGGAAAGAATCGAAAACAGCGGCGAGGATGGGAAGTTGGAATCTACAATGCTGGGTGAAACGGTATAGAAACCAGCGCCGAGTCCCCACTGACAGAGCGTCAACACAATGTTCAACACAAAGAAAATCGCAACGCCGATCCAGAAATCGCGTTTCTTTTCGGCAGGATTGGTATATTCCTTGCGGGTCAACCATTTCGGCTTGCCATTGTTTCCGGCCAACTCGAACGGAGCGTTGTTTTGATCGGAAGCCGGCGGCTGGTCGGCGCCATCGTTGGGATCGATCGGAGTGTTATTTTCTGTGTTCATCGCGCCTCTCTACGCCGGTTGCACGGCGGAAAACAACTTATCTCGATTCTTCGCGAAGTAAATGATCACCGCCGCGAACAACAACACGCTCACAAACTGTTGACCGGTGAGTCCGAACGCCATCACCTGGTTATTCCGCGCGAATTCCACGAAGAAGCGGAAGAAGGCATAGCCCGCGATGCCGAACTTCAACAGGTTACCGTTCTGCATCCACTTGTGATCGCGCAGGGCGAGCAAAATTCCAAACCAGACCAGATTAAACGCCATGTCGTACAGCGGCGCGGGATGGACGAGATAATCCGCGCCCGGGAGCGGAACGCCCCATGGCAAGTTTGTCGGTTTGCCGAGCCCATCCTCAAATGAAAGGAAACATCCCACACGCCCGATGGCGGTCGCCAACGCCATGGCAGGCGCGAACGCGTCGCACGAGCACGACTCTTTGCCGATCGCTTTACTGGCGATGTAGCCGCCGATGTACGCGCCAGCCACCCCGCCGAGGATCGAACCGGGTCCGATGCGCGGGTCGAACAGCGCGTACATGTTCAACACGAGCGGGGCATATTCAAATCCGTTGAAAAATAAAATGGAGACGCGCGCGCCGATCATTCCCCCAACGAATGCCGCCAGCGTGATCGGAATCACTTCCTCGCGCGACCACCTGCGGCGACGCGCTTCGATCAACAGCCAGCCGAGACCAGCCAGCAACGCAAACAACAGAAAAAATCCGTGTGAATAAATGGGAACGCCGCCAACTGTGAACAACACCGGTATCGGGGTCATGCTCGCCTCCTATGGCTGATCGAACGTTGCCCTCATGGTACGTTGGAACTGGTGAAAAGTCAACAGGCAATTTCACTTATAATCTACGCATGACACGCTTGCAAACAATTCTGTTATTAACAATAATCCTGCTTGTGGGACTGATCCCCATAACGATTTATCTCATGGAAGGCAACTCGCTTACGGGCGACATCGCATCTCTCCCGACACGCGAAACGCCCCGCCATGAACAAGCCGCCCAAGCCCTCGCCGGGCTGGTCGTCAAGCCGACCTATATGATGCTGTGTCTCGCTGTGATCATCGCGCTCATCGGTCAAACGCGCCCGGCGCTTGTCGCCCTCATGTGGGGACAGATCGCTTTTCTTATAGGCGAAATTTTCTGCGCGATCAATTTCTATATTTATCGTCACGAATCGCTGGTCTCAGAATATCTGCATAGTTTTGGCATGGCGCTGGTGTTCGGCTTTACGGTTTTCGCCTTACTTGAATGGTTTGATCTATTCGCCAACGTTCGACGAAAGCCATTCCTTGCCAAAGAGATGAAGGCGTTCGCGCTGTTCGCAACGCCGGCGCTCGCTATACTTACGTTCATTCCCCTGCTGGCTCCGTTGCAAACAAGCGCTTACACAACCTCCATTTTCAATTTCACTTATTCATATACGCGCTTTGAAGCGTATGAAATTTACGAACGCCGCATTTTGCCCATATCTGCTTTTGTCCTTTTCTCTACGGCATTTTTCTCTTTGCTAAATCGCCAAAACGGCATATCCTTTCTAACGAAAGCTCTGCTTTCTGCGGGATTAGGCGCGCTCGGCTTCTCTTTTTTTCGTATCGCGCTCAACGCAATATTTGTAGACAATCTTGTCTGGTTCGAATTTTGGGAAGAAACAACCGAGTTAATGTACGTCGGCGCAACAGCCTTCGCGCTTTGGCGTTTCCGATTTCTCCTCAAGAAAACGCCGCTGCTTTCCATGTTTCTTGCCGAGAAAAATATATGAAACCATCGCAACGCTTTCAAGGCGGCGCGACTAATCGCCAGACAATCCATTTAAATCAAGGGAATTAATGACTGCCTCGTTAAACCGCTTTTCTATCAGAAAGAATTTCATAGCATTGCTTCTAGTTACGATCGGGGGCGAGGTTCTGCTGTGCTGGCTTCTCTTTATACTCCTTGCCTTCGCATCGAAGGCGCCGATCTTTCAAGACGAACATCAACGATCTTTGGATATTTTTATGGTCTTTATTTTCCCATTTATCCTCGCGGTCATTGTTGCGGTTGCCTCTCTAATCCTGGCAGCCATTTTGCGGCAGAAATGGTGGGTCGCTGCGCCTTTATCAATCCTTCTATTGGGAGCGCCGCTAGTCGCCTACGTCGTCGCCTGGCTCGCTTCTTGGATAGCGCGCCTATTTTATACGCCCACGCCAGAAGATGAGGAGCGAACGAATAGATTTTTCAGCATGTCTATCGTTCAGAAGGCTGAACCGCCCGATGCCGACATCGCGCAAATTAGGAAGATGAAAAAGCTTCTGGATGAAGGCGTCATCACATCGGACGAATTTACGCTTCAAAAGCAGAAGGTCTTTACAAATATCAACGAAGAAATAACGAAACGAAACGTCCCGCGCTATTTCTCCGTTTGGCAAGCTGTTGCGGCAGCGACGTTCGGCGGTTTCGCGGCAGGCGCCATGCTGATCGCCCTTAATTTCAAGAGATTGAGACGCGAAGATCAATTTCGAGGCAGTCTGCTTGTCGGCTTCATCGGGCTAATTATTTCTGCAACGCTCAGCGTACTGATCAGCGCGCTAGTTTCCAATCTGCCTGTTTGGTTCGGCATTCCCCTAACGGCGACATATCCGATCCTAATTTATCTATGGTACAACGAAACAATAAGAAGCGATATTGACGAATTAGTCGCAAAAGAACAAGCGAGAAACGAATCCTGGTGGCTTGCCGCGGGGCTGTCCTTGGTCGCGCTCGTCCTTCTCTTCTTTACGCTTATCCCTATATTCGTATTGGTCGCTTATTTTCTACCCGCTTAGCCAATTACAATATCTAACGATATAATCTCCTCATGTTTACAGACCAAGTAGAAATTCAGGTTCGTTCAGGCAAAGGCGGCGACGGGATGGTGCATTTCCGTCGCGAAAAATTCATCCCGCGCGGCGGACCTGACGGCGGAGATGGCGGCAAAGGCGGCGACGTAATTTTCGAAGTGCGCCCCACGCTTAACGCGCTTTCCGCATTTCGCCCAAACCAGAAATTTAAAGCGGAAGACGGCGTTAACGGCGGCGCATCGCAAATGACCGGCCGCGGAGGGAAAGATTTGATCATTCCCGTGCCGCCCGGCACGATTCTATTTGACGCGGAAACGAACGAGATCATCGGCGACTTAACGCAGCCAAAACAACAATTTGTCGTCTGCAGGGGCGGACGCGGCGGACGCGGCAACCAGCACTTCGCGACCTCGCGCAATCAAGCGCCGCGTATCGCAGAAAAAGGCGCGCCCCACGAAGAAAAACGCCTCAGACTGGAATTGAAGTTGATCGCCGACCTCGGCTTGATCGGCGTCCCCAACGCGGGCAAGTCCACGTTGTTATCCGTGTTGACGAACGCTAGACCAAAGATCGCCGCGTATCCGTTCACTACGCTTGAGCCGAATCTAGGAGTCGCCGAGATTGACGTGAACGCCTCTGTTGTGCTGGCAGACATCCCCGGCTTGATCGAGGGCGCGAGTCACGGCGCGGGGCTGGGGCACGACTTCCTGCGCCACATCCAACGCACGCGCGTGTTGATCCATCTGCTCGATGGGTTGTCCGACGACCCATTCGCCGATTACAGCCAGATCAATTCGGAGTTGGCGTTGTTCGACGCGAACCTCGCGAAGAAGCCGCAGATCGTAGCGCTTAATAAAATTGATCAGCCCGACGCGCAAGAAAAACTTTCCGCGCTTCAAAAACAGTTCAAAAAAATCAAGGTGGAGTTGTTTACGATCTCTGCGCTGGCGCGCACGAACACGCGCGAGTTGCTGGTCAAGGCGTATCAAGTTTTGCAAGAGGCGCCTGAATTCGAATTATTCGAAGCCCCGCTGCCTGTGTACAAAACCAAAGAAGATCCACGCGATTTCAATGTGATGCGCGAAGGGGCGCAAGACTGGCGTGTGGCAGGCGCCGCAATCGAACGCGCCGCGGCAATGACTCAGTGGGAACATGACGGTTCGGTGCGGCGCTTCCAAAGGATCATGGAAACCCTAGGCGTGGACGAAGCGTTGCGCAGCGCGGGTGTGCAAGAA